>NZ_NRHC01000077.1 GCF_003585885.1 Psittacicella hinzii
TGGTTTGTATTAATTACAAACAACACGTCCCTAGTTCCAGAACAAATTCGCTTAGTTTACACGTTAAAATCTAACGTTGAACGCACATTCCGTTCGACAAAAACAGGTATAGGCTACGAACGTCTGCTAGCAAGTAATGATAAAGTACTTGAAGGAAAAATGTTTTGTGGACTTGTTGCAGATTTCATATTTGAAATCATTGAGCGTATTGTCCCTAGAATTCCTAAGAAGTTTGAATCAGGTGATCCTGTTACAGTTTCTAACTTCGTTAAATACCTAGCTGGTATAAATGTCGACGATGTCATAAGCTCAAATGATGATCAATTTGCCTTAATAAAAGCCTTTTCTCGTGAAATTGATGCTGAATATGTAGCTCTTGAACTTTAACCGAATCGTTTATTTTTAGTCCTCGATAACCATACATTAAGTATGGTTATCGGGAATCCCTAGTTAATAAGAAGCTAAATTTTTTAAGCCAGAATTTGCTAAAGTTTTACTTGTGTCACTAGTTTTTATAATTCACGGCTTAATTTGTTTAACTAGTTTTTACAACTCACCGTTTAATTTGCTCGCTAAGTTTTAAATTGCCATTAATTTAAAATTTTTTTCCACAATTAGTGGCATTTTACCTTCAAATTTAACTAACATTTGTAAGCTTTATAATAACTATTAACTGACAAATGTAAGTATTGCTAAGAAAATGTAAAATTTTTTAAATTTTTAATTTTTGCTAAAATCGAACCTAAAACCAATAAGGGTTAAAATAAATAGTATTGATTTTTAAGTATAAAATCAAACAAATTCACCTAAAATACTTTAATCTAGTAGTTACTAAATTTAGTTTTCTTGAAAAAAATAATTTTTCACCTCTATACAAATTAATTTTTCTTTGCTACTATAGAATATATAAGGAAGCAAAATTAGCTTCTTTGAGAAAACAGAATTTCAAATTTTTGACTAACTTTATGGCTTTATAAGTTAGTTTTAAAACCATCTTCATATTGAAGACAAGCCAAATCAAACATAAGTAACCACTGTGGGAAGAGTATTCTTCCCCTTTTTTATGCACAAATTTTTTATTCTTCTTAAGTTGTTCTAGCTACTTTTTTACTGCGCTATCTCAACAGCTCCCAAATGTCGCACGTTGTTCTGTCCATCAAATTCTACTAGCTACCTTGTAAGGTACTTTCCTACTCTTGCTACAATCCTCTCACTTAATGTTTATCAACTTATTAGAGGATAATCACCAAATACTTGCAATAGTTAGTTTTTACTATTCCTCAAGAGCTCATCAAAACAACCTTCAACTCCACATAGTTTTTTAAGATTTTCTTGACAAACTCTTTGTATTTTTAGCTTTCAAACTAACAAATGATAATAATTTAGTAAAGAAAAACTATCAAATGAAAGTTTTTCTTTAGATTGACCTAGAAATTGTCTAGAAAATGTCTAGATTTTTACTTCATGCTTACCTTAAGCAGCTGTTAAGTTACTTTTGCCATAAGTAAATTTGCATAACTTAACTTTTACAAAGAGGCTTATTGCTTAAATTGAACAAAAACTTTAAGGATTTTCTCCGTTTTTTCTTGCCTTAAACTGTGACATAAGTCACAGTTTAAGCTAAATATAGTATAAATAAAGTTAATAAAGTTTATAATAGTTATTAGATTATTTCTAATATTAGGCTCTAATAAAACCTTTATTCTTACTTACTTTCCAAGGTAAAGATTCTTGTCAATCTTCAACTTGGACAACAGGAATTTTCTCTTATGCTAATAGGTGTTCGCAAAGAAAACCTCACTAATGAAAAACGTGTTGCTCTTTCGCCGACTGGAGTAGCTAGACTTTTAAAGTTAGGCTACCAAGTGGTGGTAGAAAATGGAGCAGGTGAGGCTTCAACTTATACAGATCAAATGTATCTTGATGCTGGTGCACAAGTTGCTGAACGCAATGAAGTTTACCAAGCTGATATGATCTTCTCAGTAAATCCTCCAAGTTTGGATGAAGTTGAACATTTTAAAGAAGGTTCAACTTTAGTTAGCTTTATTTACCCTGCACAAAATACGGCGTTAGTAGAAAGTTTCCAACAAAGAAATGTAACTCTACTCGCAATGGATATGGTGCCACGTATTTCTCGTGCTCAAGCTATGGATGCTTTATCGTCTCTAGCCAACATTGCTGGTTACCGTGCAGTAATTGAAGCTTCATCACAATTTGGTCGTTTCTTAAATGGACAAATTACCGCTGCAGGTAAAATTGCTCCTGCAAAAGTTTTAGTAATTGGTGCTGGGGTAGCTGGTTTAGCAGCTATAGGTACTGCTAAAAACTTAGGGGCAATTGTTAAAGCATTTGACGCTCGTCCAGAAGTAAAAGAACAAGTTGAATCTATGGGTGCGCAATTTTTAACTATTGGGCACATAGAGCAACAAAAAACTAATGATGGTTATACCCGTTCAACTTCAGAAGAGTTCAATAAAAAATCTGCAGAGCTTTATGCTGCGCAAGCTAAAGAAGTTGACATCATCATTACCACGGCAGCTATTCCTGGACGAAAAGCACCAGTGCTATTAACCAAAGAAATGGTTGATAGTATGAAACCGGGTTCAGTTATTATTGACCTTGCGGCTGCTACAGGTGGTAACTGTGAATATACACAAGCTGATGAAGTTGTTACTACTGAAAACGGCGTTAAAGTAATTGGTTACACCAATTACCAATCTATGTTAGGTAACCAAGCTTCTGAACTCTACAGTAATAACTTAGTTAACCTAGCTAGCTTAATAACTCCAGAGAAAAATGGCGAATTTGTCCTTGACCAAGAAGATGTAATTGTGCGTAACATGCTAGTTACTCTAAGCGATCCATCTGGTCAAGCTAGTCTACTTTACCCACCGCCACCAATTAGTGTTTCAGCAGCGAGCCCAACTCCAAAAAGCGAACCTAAGGCGGTAAAACCTAAAGTAGATGCAAAAACAATGGCAAAACGCCTAGTAATTCAAACCTCGGTTCTTGCTCTTGGTTTCTTAGTTTACATCTACTTAACCGCTAGTCTGCCACAAGCATTTGTTGCTGACTTAAATGTCTTTATGCTTGCGAGCGTATTAGGTTATTTTGTTATCTGGAATGTACACAGTGCATTACATACCCCTTTAATGTCTTTAACTAATGCTCTATCGGGAATTGTTGTAATTGGAGCTATTTACCAATTAAATGGTGCTGACTTTGGTGCCTTTGCTAAAGTTCTCGCACTAATTGGCGTATTCCTTGGTGGTTTAAACATCTTCGGTGGTTTTGCCGTAACTCATCGTATGCTGAGTATGTTTATTAAAAAAGATCAAGGTGGTAAAGATGACAAATAAAGCTCTTCTCTATACAATCGCAGGAGCGGCGTTGCTAATTGGCTTTTTAATGCCATTTAACGCAACTGCTATGTATGTAATCGCCGCTTTTTTAATTATTTTAAGTATTGTTCGTTTATCGCAACACAAAACGGCTTTCCTAGGTAACCTATTAGGTTCGGTAGGGATAGGGATGGTTGTTTTAACTGCTCTAGTTGAAACAGGCTGGAATGGTTGGTTAATTCCAATTCTTCTTTGCTTAGCTATTTCACTAGCTGTAGGTTATTGGCGCGCTAAAACCGTAGCTATGACTGAAATCCCGCAATTAGTTGCTATGCTAAACTCAATCTCTGGTTTAGTAGCGACAATTATCGCGGTTAATGCGTATAAAACTTTTGACTTTGACGTTACTTTAATTACGCGTCCTGAAGACATTTTTGTAATGCAAAATGTGCATTCAGTACTTGTAGTTTTAAGTATTGTAATCGGTTTATTTACCTTTGTTGGTTCAATGATTGCTTATGCAAAACTTTCAGGGGTAAAAGTATTCCGTGTTAAATTCAGTCGTCCGCATTTAGTAACTGCTATTCTGGTAGTTCTAATTTTATTCGTGGCAACTTGGTACATTAAGCTCAATAGCTTCTTCTTTATCTTCTTACTCTTACTTTTAACTACGATAATTTCTTACCATGTAGTAAGCTCAATTGGCGCTGCTGATATGCCGGTAGTAATTGCTTTACTTAACTCTTACTCTGGTTGGTCAACTTCAGCGACTGGTTTCTTACTAAATAGTAAAATCCTTATCATCACCGGTGCGTTAATTGGTGCTTCAGGTTCAATTCTTTCATACATTATGTGTAAAGCTATGAACCGTAGCCTGTTAAATGTACTTGCTGGTGACTTTACAAGCGTAGCAACAACTGAAGAGCCTGAAGGTACAGTTGTTGAATCTTCTCCAGAAGAAGTTGCAACTATGCTAGAGAACGCTAATAACATTATTATCGCTCCTGGTTATGGTATGGCGGTAGCGCAAGCACAATATCCTGTGTCAGAAATGGTAAATATGCTAAAAGCGCAAGGGAAAAACGTACGCTTTGCAATTCATCCAGTTGCAGGTCGTTTACCTGGACACATGAATGTTCTTCTAGCTGAAGCAAACGTTGATTATGATATCGTTCTTGGTATGGACGAAATTAACGATGACTTTAGTGACACCGATGTTGTACTTGTAATTGGCGCTAACGATACAGTTAACCCAGCGGCTGCTACAGATCCTAACTCACCAATTGCCGGCATGCCTGTATTAAAAGTTTGGGAAGCTGGTCACGTAGTGGTATTCAAACGTTCAATGGCTTCAGGTTACGCTGGTGTACCTAACCCATTATTCTATCGTGAAAACTCATCTATGTGCTTTGGTGACGCTAAAGCAACAATTCAAGCAATTAACTCTAGTATTAAAAATAACCTAGAAAAATAGCTTGAAGCATATCTCAAGACAAAGTAGAAGGAGCTAGCATAGCTAGCTCCTTCTTTCCATTTACTACTTATCTACCTTAGCGTCTTAGCTCTTTAGCACCTACTTTTTTCCTTAGCGCCTTAGCACTTTAGCGACTTATAGTTTTTTGCTTTAATTAGCCCCTTAGATCCAAATGGCACAGCGCTTAAGGTTTGCATTAGCAATATCTTGCTCTTAAGTAGGAAAGCATAAGCCTAAATTACGCACATAAAAAAGTAACCTTGGTAATCCCAAAGTTACTTCCACTCTAATATAATAATTTTTATCTTTTCAACTTAAAATTGCGAAATCTCTTTTCACTAATTTTATATACATTCAATTATAAACTATTGTTAGGTAAAAGATTTTCCTCTAAGAGTTTTTTCTCGCAAATAGAGTGAAATTCTTTCTTTTTGCGAATAATTAACACTTAGAAGCTGGTATAATTATTAAAGTATGAATACTTTAGCTACCGATAAAAAATTTCTAGAGAGCTTACAAAAACTTCCACCCAAATTTGTCCATTACATTCAAGAAGTTTTACAGCGCCAAGAATTAAAACAAGCTGGTAACCTCAATAGCCCTAAAGCTAATCAAGTTAGTTTAGTAAAACTTCTTAGTCAATATAGTATTACTAAAGTTAACCAACAACAAAAGATTTATCCAGCTTTAGTTTCTAGCTGGATGCAAAAAGCAGTTAAAGCCTCTTACCAAGTATATAACCATATTCTTGATATCTTTGCTTTTAGCTCTGCCTTTACTTTTCCGCAAATTGCTTTTGAACAAAGAAGAGTAAGAATTCTGGGATCATATTCACCTGGAATCCATACTGTTACTTATAGTCTGTTTGCGCTTTTAAGTGAAAAAGAAAAGTTTATTAATGAGATTATTCCGCATGAGTTTGCTCACGTAGTACTCTTTCATGCTTATCAACTTAAACTCATTAGCCGTAAAGAAGCTATGGGGCATGGGCATGCTTTTAAAGTGGTAGCTATGATTTTAGGATCAAGTGGCAACTCAACTTATTGCACTTTAAATGCCAAGCAAATTGAAGAAATGCTTCATAATGCTAGCCACGAAGAATATAAAGCTTTAACTAACTTAGCTCCTAAAAGACGCACCGAATACTTATACTCATGCGCTTGTCCAGAGCGCATCCATAGCCTTAAGGCTACGCGTCATAAACGCATGCAGTCTAAGCAAACAAATTACATTTGTACTACCTGTCGTAGTAGTTTAATCTTTACAGGGAATAGTCGCCAACCTAATCTCTTTGTAGACAAAAAATAATATGAGAACCAAATTAAATCCCCAACAAGAGAGCTTTGTCCTGTCTCCTCTTGAGAATGCTTTAGTCCTAGCCGGAGCTGGTACTGGTAAAACCTCTTCTTTTATTGCCAGAATTGCCCACCTTATTGTTAAAGGTGATATCGACCTCCATAGTTTCTTTGCGACTACCTTTACTAATACAGCCGCAAATGAAATGCGTAGCCGCTTACTAAGCCAGTTACGTGAGTTCGACCCTTACTTTACAGAAATGCAATTACGTCAATCGTATATTGGCACCTTCCACTCCTTATTTGGACGTATTTTAAGAAATAACATCGAGCGCTTAAATAACGATATTAGCCCGAACTTTACTAACTTAGAAGAAGCAACTGCTCGCGCTCGTATTCGTGAGTACTTAAAAAACTATAAGCTTGATGCTTACTTCAAAGCTAAAAACTTTAACGAGCGTAAACTATTAGATTTAATCAATATCTTACGTGAAAACTATCTCTTCGAAAATGAGATTAATCCACAGGATTATAGTAAGGCGATCAAACCATTTATCACGCAATTTTTAAGTGAAGAAGATGATGAAATAACTTCAACTAGCATTGATCTAGGCTATGAGGAGTTTAAAAAAGTTTACGACTATTATCAACAGTATAAAATCAACAATAACATGGTTGATTTTACTGATTACTTAGTAAAAACTTATAAACTTTTAAAAGAAAATCCTGATCTTCTTGAGCAATATCAACGTCGCTTTAATTACTTAATTGTTGATGAGTGTCAGGATATTAACACCATTCAATATAAGTTAATAGAGCTGTTACATAATCCTAACTTTAACCGCGTTGCCATGATTGGTGATGATGACCAATCAATTTATGGTTTCCGTGGTTCGCGTGTGGAACTGATTAACCAATTCCAAACTCAATTTCCTGCAGTAAAAACTTATAAACTTGAAGCTAACTATCGTAGTTCCAACAATATTCTTCAACTTGCTAACTTAATTATTAATAAGCATAAGCATGAGAATATTAAAGTTCTTTACGCCGCTAAAAAAGAAAGCACCAATACTCCAGTAAAATTCTTTTTTATGCAAGGCAGTAGCTCTAAATGGCAAGCTGAAGCGATCGCAGTTGATCTCTTACGCCACTTAGAATATAACGACAGTGCGATTATTGCTCGTAGCAATAACAGCTTAAAAAAGATTGAACAGGTTTTACTTAGCTACAACATTCCGTATGAGTTTAAAACTTCATTAGATTTCTTCTCACGTTTTGAAATTAAGCTAGTTTTAAATATTCTTCTCTTAGTTAACAATCCAACTGCTAACGAAGCCTTTATCTACCTTGTAGATAACCTTGTTGATAAAGTAGGTCCAACTGTTGTTAATAAAATTCGTGACATATCTTTAGCTAACAATAGCACTCCACTTTTCCAAACTGCTGATCTATTTATTAATAGCCTGTGGAAAAGTGAAGCTATGGCTAAGAAAAATCTGCAAGAGTTTATTAACCGCATTAAGAGCTTAACCTACACCGCTCTAACTGCTGATCTTGAAGATTTAATTAGAGAAATCTATCAAACCTTTGCCCTTGAAGACTGGTTAAAAGCTAAAAAAGATAACTATGAAGCTCGTGAAGAGAACTTAGACTCTCTTCTTACTTTGGCAAAAAACTTTGTCCCACAAATTTTTGAAGACCAAGAGACTGAAGAAACAGACTTAAATCACTTACGTCTGCTTCATAATAGCCAGTTAACTGATGCGCAAGTACGTAATCTGTACTCACAGCACAAGTTCTTACAACAGCACTACCTAGATCAAGCAAGTTTAAACGGCTTTACTCGCGAAGAGCAAGAAAAACAAGCGGTTACTTTAACTACAGTGCACCGCGCTAAAGGTCTTGAGTGGAAACATGTTTACATTCCTGACTTTACCAATGAAACCATGCCGAGCTCGCTGTCTACCTCTGAAGAAGAAATTGCTGAAGAGAGACGTATTTTTTACGTAGCAGTTACTCGTGCTAAAGAATACCTGTACCTCTTCCAACCACAATACCTTGAAAGCTTTAAAGGTTTTGAAGCAAGTGAAACTTCAATTTACGCAAATGATTTCTTAATAAAAGAAATGCAACCGCATCTAAACTTTTATATGCAAAGAAAAGACAATTTGCGTGCTTTTAATCTAATTGACTTCTCTCATGGTATTACTGATTTAATCCCAAAACCTTCAGATCAAGTGCCGTTTGATTTTAGTAACAGCAAGGTATCTTATAAGAGCTCTGGAGGCTTAGCAAGCAATACTAATATTAGTTTTGGAGCTAACCGTAATAGAACTCCTACTATTAGCAGTTACTCAAGTAGCCCAAAAGTTAATCCGCCAACAAGTTTTGCTTCAGGAGCAACAAATAAAGCAGGTTATAACCCTGAAAATAACGGACAAGCTCAAGATGCAACTAGCCAAGCGCTTACGCGCTTAGCAAGTCTTAGCGCCCTTGATCTTCCTGTGGTACGTAGTAATCTCTCTGCCTTTAGCCAACTGGTAAAAGCTTATGGACTTACTTATCCACAGCAAATCATGTTCTTCCAAGAAGCTGACTTAGAGTTACATCCACAACTCAAAGGTCTCACTGAACAATTTGCTAGAGAAGTAGCGCAAAGCCAAAATCTGAGTTTGGGTAACTTAATCTACGCTTGTAACTTTGCTAAGCTAGATAATGCCAATGATGTAATGCGCATTGCTAAGTTCTTTAAAACAGTAGATAAGCTAATTCGCTTTACTAGCAAGTTTACGACTGGGGTAGATTTTGCTCAAGCATTAGAAAAATACAATGTACCAACAGAATTAGCTATTTCTATCTACCAAGTATTTTCGCAAGAGAAAAATCAAGAGTTAGTCTTACAACTCATTGATGCCCAAGTAGCTATGCAAACACTCCAAGCAGAAGATACGGCGGTTGCTCTTAAACGTGCAAGCATTGGTATTGTTGATGAGTTAAAAAATCAGTTAAGACAAAAACGTAAACAATTACAAGCAGATAATCCTTTTGCCAACCTAGCCTCTGACAAAGAAGTTTTACCAGAGACTATTGCCGATTTTGACGCAGATATTTCTCTTCGTCAGCAAAATGATAATCTGTATGTGCAAAAGTTTCAGCGTCAAGAGATAGAAAGTGAAATCGATCGCCTCTTTAACAATCAGCCACCTACAGTAGCTGAAGTTGATCTAACTAATCTACAGTACTATCGTGTGGGTATTATTGGGCGCCATTCTTATCTCACCCAAGAAGAAGTACTTGCTGAGTTAAGACAACATAATATTAAACTTTGTGAACAAACTATTGAAGCTGATGTCGTTTTTGTCTTCCACTGTGAAAATAACTTTGAGCAAATGCTATACCAAGAGGTACAAAACCTCAATATCAGGGTTTTAAGCGAAAACGATTTTAATCAAATTTTTAATTAACTATGCAAAAAACAGTTCTAGTTACAGGTGGTCTAGGCTTTATTGGTTCCCATACAAGTGTTAGCCTAGTCCAACAAGGTTATCGTGTTGTAATGCTAGATAATCTTGCAAATAGTCGTTTAGAGTACTTTAAGCAAGTGCAAGCTCTGCTTACACCGACTGAACAAGCTAATCTAACTTTAGTAGTCGGTGACGTAACCTCTGCACGTGATCTTGACGCGCTTTTTCAGCAACACAAAATAGATCAAGTTATCCATTTTGCCGCTTTAAAAGCAGTTGGGGAAAGTGTGGCTCAACCTTTACGTTATACCCAAAATAACGTAGGTGGTTTAATAACTCTGCTAGCGCAAATGGCAAAACACCAAGTTAATGACATTATCTTTAGTTCAAGCGCTACTGTGTATGGACAAGCACCTTTACCTTTAGTTGAAAGTACACCAATTGGGCGTGCTTCAAATCCTTATGGACAAAGTAAAATCACTTGTGAGTTCTTAATTGAAGACGCGTGTGTTTCTACCCCATTAAGAGCGGTAAGCTTACGTTACTTTAATCCAGTTGGCGCGCATCCGTCTGGCTTAATTGGTGAAGAGTATAAAAAACCATTTAATATCTTCCCAGCTCTATATGATGTTTACCTTGGTAAACTACCTCATCTTTCGGTGTTTGGTACTGATTACCCAACTACAGATGGTACAGCAGAGCGTGACTATATCCATATTATGGATATAGTTGATGGGCATATTAAAGCTTTAACCTTCTTGGATCAAAATCCAACAGTTAAACACGAAGTGATTAACTTAGGTACTGGCAAGGCTTACTCGGTAAAAGAGATAGTAAATGAGTTTACTAAACACTCCGATCGTCCTATTCCAGTAGAGTATGCTCCGCGTCGTCCAGGTGATCTTGCAAGTGTTTACGCTAACACAGACAAAGCTCAACAACTGTTAAACTTTAAAGCACAATATACTTTGGCACAAATGTGTGCTGATGCTATTGCTTATTTAAAGCACAAAGTTGCTAAGGACAACTAAGCCCAGCCAACGACAGCTAAAGATAGCTAAGCATAGTCAACGACAGAAAGTTGATGATAGCTAATCACAGCTAGCGACAGCTAACAACAAATAATAATACTCCCCTA
>NZ_NRHC01000078.1 GCF_003585885.1 Psittacicella hinzii
TTAAGATCCTTTATTATTTTATTCGTAACTTTTACCAGTAACTGGACATTTAGAGCCGGGAGTTGCCTCTTCACGTGTAACAAAAGGGCAAACTTCATAATCATCAGCTTGTTCGTTTGCAACCTCTACCGATTGCTTTGCTTGCTCAGCTTTAGGCTCAACTTGGTTTGTATTTCCTGTAATTTGATGCTTCACAGGACATTGAGATGCAGAGTTCTCTTTAGTCTGACCAGCTACAACTTCTGGTGTATTTTGCTCTTCAACTCGTTGTAAAAAAGTCTTTTTATCTTCTTTGACAACAATTTCACCTTTAGCTTTTTTATCTAAGAAAGCTAAATATTTGTCTTTATATTGACTACGTAAGGTTTCAAGTAAGTGTTCTTCAATTTGTACTTCTACTTCAACACTTTGTCCATATTGAAAACCTACAAGACAAAATTGCGCTTCTAAAGTTACCGGAACATTTAAAGCAATTGCTACTTCAGTTGCAATTTCTTGAGCAAGAAACTCTACATCACGCACAATTGGATGTCCAATAAAGCTGTTTATATACTTCTCAAAAGTAAATACCTCTAATAATTTATCCTTGGCTTGATAAGAAATTGTAAGGTATGAACCTTTACCTGGGTTACCAGTTGCTGTACAAAACGGTGGTAAATTAACCTTATTTACTACTTTAGTTTTTAAAATACGGTTAGGATTACTAATGGTTTTTATCGATTTACCAGTGTGAAATGATCTATAGTCATTTACTGTATCTGGTACATATACATGTGACTCTGCTAAACTTTCTAAGTTTGCGTCACTAAAATTCACTTCTTTATTCATAACTATTTATATCAGTTACTACTCTTTTTGTTTTTAAATCAATTACTACAAAACTACCTGTATGGAATGGGAAAGCAGAACTCTTTCCTAAAAACAAATTTACTAGGTCATAAACAATAGGAATATGAGAAACCAGCACTACAGCTTGCTCATCTCCATATTCTTGAGCAAGAAGCTCAACTTTTTCCGCAACCATATCTAAGTTTTCATGTGAGATAGATAAGTATTTCTCTGGATGAAATTTAGCATTATTTATTGTTGCTACTTGCTCACCTGTTTGGTAAGCACGTGCATAGTCAGAAGCTAAAACTTCCACCACTTGTAGACTATTATCGTTAAGAAGAAGTTTAGCCGCATATTGAGCTTGTTTTATTCCATTTGCAGTTAATTCTCTATTTCTATCCCCACCAAATGCACTAAAACCTTGAGCTTCACCATGACGCATAACTATAACTTTCATCTTTACCTCACTATATAAATATATAATTTTTATTATAGCAAATTTTAAAGTTCACTATCCCTAGATTAGTATTAAAGTTGTGAGGTAATAACGATATTTTACAAGCAAAAATTTAACTTTTTTTATCAAGATTTAACTTATATTTCTTACCGAAAAAACTAAACTAAAGAGCTGAAAAAATTTAAGAAAGTTAATCCTAGTGTGGTAAAATATGCAGAAAGAAAAATTAGATTTTTGCTTAACACGTTTAAGCAAAAAATTATAATTTTTAATTTAAGAATTCTACCTTGTATTACCTTGCATTAGGTTCTATATTGAAGTCGCTTAATGCGCAAAGTTTTAGCTTGCTTTAATTTTTGCCAAGTAAAAAAGTAAAGCCTAACTAAAAATTTTAAAAGACTTCCTACTATTAAAATTTGGAGAATAATAATGTCTGAAATTAGAAGACGCCGTACTAAGATTGTATGTACTATGGGCCCATCTACAGATGCTGGTGATAATTTAGAGAAAATTATCGCTGCAGGTGCTAATGTTGTTCGTATGAACTTTAGTCACGGTTCACCTGAAGAACACATTGAACGTGCTGAACGTGTTCGTTCTATTGCGAAAAAATTAGGACGTGAAGTTGCAATTTTAGGTGACTTACAAGGACCAAAAATCCGTGTATCTACTTTTAAAGATGACAAGAAAATCTTCTTAAACGTTGGTGACAAATTTATTCTTGATTCAACACTAGGTCGTGGTGAAGGTACTCAAGAAGCTGTTGGTATTGACTATAAAGACTTACCAAAAGATGTAGAACCAGGTGATATCTTATTATTAAACGACGGTTATGTACAATTAGTTGTAGACGCTACTGACGGTATCCGTGTACAAACTACTGTAATCGTAGCTGGTCCTTTATCAAACAACAAAGGTATCAACAAAAAAGGTGGCGGTTTAACAGCTCCTGCGTTAACTGCAAAAGACCGTGAAGATATTAAATTAGCAGCTCGTATTGGTGTTGAATACTTAGCGGTTTCATTCCCACGTACAGGTGCTGACTTAGATTTAGCTCGTACATTAGCTGAAGAAGCTGGTTTATACGCGAAAATCGTAGCTAAAGTTGAACGTGCTGAAGCTGTAGCTTCTGTTGAAGCTATGGACGATGTTATCCGTGCTTCTGATGTAATCATGGTTGCACGTGGTGACTTAGCTGTAGAAATTGGTGATGCAGAATTACCAGCAGTACAAAAATTATTAATTGAACGTTGCCGTGCGCACGGTAAAGTTATCATTACTGCAACACAAATGATGGAATCAATGATTAACAATCCATTCCCTACTCGTGCTGAAGTAATGGACGTAGCAAACGCAATTATCGATGGTACTGACGCAGTGATGACTTCAGCTGAAACAGCTGCAGGTTCTTACCCAGCTGAAACAGTTAAAACAATGGTAGAAGTTGCTTTAGGTGCAGAAAAATTACCTTCAGTTTCAACTACTCACGTTATTGAAAGTGAATTCACTTCAATCGAAGAATCTATCGCTATCTCAGCTGCTCACTTAGGTAACCACTTACCAGGTGTTAAAGGTATTATCACTATGACTTCTTCAGGTCGTACAGCTCTATTAACATCTCGCGTAAACTCTTCATTACCTATTTACGCTCTATCTAAAAACCAAACAGTATTACGCACATGTGCTTTATACCGTGGTGTTTACCCTTACTTCTTTGATGGTAAAACACGTTCTAACGAAGGTATCCGCGCAGCAATCAACATGTTAAAAGAAAAAGGTCTATTCACTAAAGGTGATAAAGTAATCGTTACTTCTGGTGACGCAGAGACTTTAGGTTCTACTAACTGTGCACACGTATTAATCGTTGACTAATACTTCACAAATAAGAGAAATTATTTTTCTTCTTAAAAAAAATCTCCGAACTTGAGTAGTTCGGAGATTTTTTTATTCTAAAATATATTTACTTGTTTTTTGTACTAAAGTTTTCATATCAAAAGCAAATTTTTCAATTTGCTTCTCAAGCACTTTATCATTAGCGGCAATTTCTTGATAGCATTTAGCATACTGACCAAAAGCACCTGTATATAATAAAGCTGAAGATTGAATACTATGGAAGAGCATTGTCTTTTCTGGAGCAATTAAAGCCTCTTCTTCTAAAGAGATATTATCATCTAGCTCATCTAAAACTATCTCTAGTTTAACTAGTTTATCTCTCAAAGATTGACGTACTTCTTCAGTACTTAATGGGTGGAATTTATATTGTGCATACTTAATGCCTGCATCAATTAAATTTTGTATTAAGGTAATACTATAGTCTTCAAATTTACTATTATCAATCACATTACCTTGCCCCTCGAATACAACTACATTAATATATTGGTTTAAACCATCTTGATGCTTTTGCAGTTGTTTATGTTTAGCTAAGGCTTGCTGTTTAATAGTATATAAACGTGATTGCTGTAAACTATCTTGAGTCTTTAATAAATTTACATCAAGTAAAACACGTTTATCTCCTATCATGTGATAGAAGAAGCTATAGTTAGTTAAAGTATAAAAATTAGATTCTGCTTGCTTGAGGTGAAGATGTACGTTTTCAAACTCCCCAATATTGTAGAAGCGATATTCACCAAAAAATAGCACTCCACTTTTGTCTGATGACAATTCTGGTGCTTGTTCAAGCATTTGCTCAAAATAATAATTTTTCTCTGTATTTAAAGCGTCGTAATTAATGTAGTTTAGAGTTCCCTCTTCTAGGTAGTTTATTTTTAAACAATTAGGCTGTTTAACTAGTAAATTACACATTAAATCAGCTAGGTGAGGAACATAAGCAATAAAAGGAGTTCCTTGGATTGCTTTCTCTTCTTGATTATCAATTGATAAGGCTGGCAACACCTTTTGCGCTTTATCACGATTAAATGCACTTTCTAGCGTTTGGAAAACTAAACGAGACATAAGTACATTACTTAATAAATTACGATCAATGACATCACTAGCACCATCATTATAGAATTTAAATAATTCATCAGCGAGAATAATATTCTTCTGTGGTACTACTTTTAAAGCATTCGCGTAAGAGTTTTTACGACAGAAAATGAAAGCATTTTCTGGCTTTATTTTTAATTGTTCAATCACAAGTTTTGCCACCAAAGTGGTAATACCACTATGCACTACAAAAACATGTTTAGCATTATTTAAGTCCATTGTTTCTCTTCAGTCTTTTTGAAAACATTATAACAAAAAAGAGTATCCATTTTAAGGATACTCTTTTTTATTCAGTTTATACTGCTTGCTTTCTTACAAAACGCTTATTACAGATATTATAGAAAACAAAGCTTAAGAAAATAAGGATAGAGAAAATCCCCATTAACATCAGCATAGTATACCCTTTATAAGGGTCAATATTTTGCGCTGCCGCTGTTACAACTCCAGGTAAAATCCAACGTGAAACATTTACTAAACTTGAAGCTGTTCCTGATTGGCGATAATGGATTTCTAAGTAAAGAGCAATCGCATTTAAGAAAATTAATGGACTAGCTGACATAGCTAGAATTACTCCAAAGAGAATTCCATAAAAACCAGTATCTAATAATGAAGCAACTACACAGAATAGACCGGCAAATAGTTGCCAGAACATACCAATTAGTAATAGTTTAGTTGGTGATAAATGTTTAACCATTTTTGTGTTAAAAATGTTAAACATTACTTGAGTAATTACACTTAAGACGAAAATATATGGGAATAATTCTTCGCTAATATTGTAGAACTTTTGAAAAACCCCTGAAGCCATAGAAACGTAAGCAAAAATTACGCAAGTTGAACAAGACATTAGCATAATTAACCAGAAAGATCTACCATCAACTAATACTTGTCCGAAGATTTTGAAAGTTTGCTTAAAGTTTACACGACGTTTAAAAGCAGGGTTTAAAGTCTCTGGGATATATTTAATAAAAAGTACAAAACATACTAGAGACATAGCCCCGATACTATAGAAGATATAGTGCCAAGAACTTGCTACTGCAATGTATGAGCCAATTAATGGAGCAAGGAAAGGAGCAGCAAAGAAAATTAAAGTAACTATCCCATTGATACGCACAAAATCTACTGTTTCGTAGATATCACGTAAGATCGAAGTACTTGTCACTAGTAAGGCTGCACAGAAGAACCCTTGGATAAAACGTAAAATATATAACGAAGTTAAGCTATTTACATGAGCGATAAATACCGAGGTTAATAGAATACATATAAAAGATAAACTTGTTATATTCTTACGTCCAATAGAATCCGCTAATGGCCCCCAAAGAATTTGTCCTAATGCAATCCCAACAAAGTAAATTGAAAGAGAGAACTCAATACGATTTACCTCAACTCCATACTCACTTGCCATTGTCGGAAAGGCACTTAAGTACATATCAATACATAAAGGGAGTAGCATTGAAGTAAGAGCAAAGGTAATAATTACTATCCACTGTTTAGGGAGAAGAGTTTGTAAATGTTTTTTATGCTCATGATCGAGCTCTTCTAGGTTACTCTTTGGCGAAAGAAATTTACTTGCCTCTTCTAACTCTGGATCAATTACATGTACTTGCTCTTCATTACCTTGAGAAGCTGTAAGTTTTGCAAGACTATCATGCATCTTAGCAAGCTCTGCTTCCATCAAGCTACGACGATTTTGATTAATTTTCTCTGCTGTAGTGGAGGCTAAAATATTTGCTACTTTTTGGCGTATAGCTTGTTCGTCTAAATACGTAGAATTATTTTCGCTTGTCATAACGATATCTGTTTTTAATCAAAGAAATAGTAAGAAATTTGGGAGTTAAGCTCTTTAGCTAAGAGCAAGAGGTTGATAATTCTTAGTAAAAGAAATTTACTCCAAAATTTAAATTCTTACTACCCTTTATACATTCCTTAAAAATAAAAATTTGGCGTAAAAAAATCAAAGACCAAGGTCTTTGATTTTTTAGATTAGTTACCTTTTGGGTGATTTTCTCTTCTGCTTTGTACAGCATCAGCAAGCATAGCTAATAAATTCTCTGTAGCTTCCCAACCGATACAACCATCTGTAATAGATTGTCCATAAGTTAAGCTATTAATATTATCAGCTGTTAAATCTTGTCTGCCTTCAACTAGATGAGATTCAATCATAACGCCATTAATGCTATATGAACCATTTCTAATTTGTTCAGAAATGTTTTCACAAACAATACTTTGACGACGGAAATCTTTTTCCGAGTTAGCATGTGAACAATCAACCATTACTGAAGTTGTAAAAGGAGTCTTCTCTAATTGCTCCACAACTTTAGCAACAGATTGAGCATCATAGTTAGGACCGTTTGAACCGCCACGTAAAATAACATGTACGTCTTTATTACCTGTAGTTTCAATAATTGCTACTTGACCAAACTTAGTAATACCTAAGAAAGTATGTGGGTAAGAAGCTGAAACCATAGCGTCCACTGCTATTTGCACTGAACCATTAGTTGCATTTTTAAAACCAATAGGGCAAGAAAGACCTGAAGCTAACTCACGGTGTAATTGAGATTCTGTTGTACGAGCACCAATTGCTCCCCATGACATTAAATCACTAATGTATTGTGGAGACATGGTATCTAAGAACTCACCAGCAGTTGGTACGCCTAATTCGTTGATATCCACCAGAATTTTACGACCTAAGGCAATACCATCATTGATTTGATATGTATTATCTAAATACGGGTCATTAATTAAACCTTTCCAACCTACTGTTGTACGAGGTTTTTCAAAATAAACACGCATTACAATACATAATTGATCACGATACTTTTCAATTTCACCTTTTAATCTTTGCGCATATTCTTTAGCGGCATTTACATCGTGAATTGAACAAGGACCGATTACTACTAATAAACGATCATCTTTGCCATGTAAAATATTAGATACTTCTTCACGAGTTTTTGCAACGCGGTCTACGCCTGCTTTAGACAAAGGGTAACGTTCGATAATTGATACAGGTGATAACATATCACGAATTTTATGTACGCGAACATTGTCGTTAGTAAAATTAATATCACCTTTTTTGTAATTAGCTGCTGACATAAAGTTATACTTCCCTCTAATATGAGGTACTCAAAATTAAAAAATCAAAGCTTTAGATAAAAGCACCAAATATAGAACTAATTTATTTACGCTATTGAAGTGATATTTTAACAAAAATTTGCTCTAACTGCACGTTAAAAATCTTCATCTTCATCTTTTAAGCGATTCATTAATTCTTCAAATTGCAAATCAGTTTTGCTGAACTTACTTTCTTCTATTTCTTGAGCGCTTAGTTCATGGAACTCAAGAACTTCACTTGGCAACTCTCCAATAAAACGAGAAACTTCTGTTTCTGTTACTTCGCCATTGCGTTTTTGTGAAATAGAGTAGTTTAAGGTTAACTCTTTTTGGGCACGCGTAATACCTACATACATTAAACGACGCTCTTCTTCGATATTCCCCTCTTCAATACTCGTACGGTGAGGAATAGTTTCCTCCTCACAACCAACAATATGAACATAAGGAAACTCTAGCCCTTTAGAAGCGTGAATTGTCATTAACTGCACAAAATCTTCGGAATGCTCTTTAGCTTTGTTTGCTGACATTTCACGCAGAAATAGTCTTTGCACTACCTCAGCTAAAGTCATAGGATTACCATAGGCATCTGACATCCAACGCCTAACCATATCAAGCAGACTTTGAACATTTTTTAATTGCGCTTCAACTGCTTGCTTATTATCAGTTTGCTCATATAAAAACTGCTCATAATCCAGCTCATCGAAAAAGGTCTTAAAGGCAAAAAAGTCGTTATTACTATTAATTGCTTCAGCTGTATGCGTAATAAGATAAATAAAATCTTGAAGTTGCTGTAAGGCTCTACCATGGATCATGGTGAGTAAATCCTCATGTAAACAAGCATCAAAGAAGCTACAGTTATATCTTTTTGCTACCTCACCAATAGCAACCACTGTTTTTGAACCTATTTCACGACGAGGTACGTTAATAATACGCATTAACGCCTTATCATCATCAAAATTACTTAACACACGTAAGTAGGCAATACAATCCTTAATCTCACTTTTTTCAAAAAAGGAAGCGTCTCCATTGATTACTACAGGAATGTCATTATCAGCAAATTCTTTTTCTAGTAAACGAGACTGGTGGTTACCACGATACAGCACGGCATAGTCACCAAAATTAGTATTGTTGTTAAACTTATGCTCTAGGATATTACTTACTACTGAATAAGCTTCAGCTTCAGCATTTTCATGCGCTTTTACTTTAATAAGTTCACCTTTGCCATGTACAGATTTTAGATTTTTTGAATAAATATGTGGGTTATTGGCAATAAGTTTATTAGCAGCTTCAAGGATGTTTTCAGTTGAACGATAGTTTTGCTCAAGGAAAATAACCTGTAGGCTAGGGTAATCTTCTTTTAAGCGATTAAGGTTTTCTGGCTGAGCTCCACGCCAAGAGTAGATAGACTGGTCATCATCTCCTACCACGGTAAAATCAGCTTCAGGACCAACTAAATAGCGGATAAATTCATATTGGCTTGTATTAGTATCTTGATACTCGTCAACTAGCAGGTATTTTACGCGTTTATTGTATTTTGCTCTAACCTTAGCGTTAAATTTAAGTAAGGTTGTTGGTAATAAAATCAAATCATCAAAATCTAAAGTGGAAATACTTTGCATGTAAGTAAAGTAATAATGATATAGACGACAATAGATTTGATAATTTTTTATGAACTCCGGATTATTAGTAAAATCTAGAGGATTTGCTGGCATGTCACCAGGGAAAAGTAACTTGTTTTTTGCTAATGAAATAAAATTTTGCGCAAAAGTTATTTGATCTTCTAAAACGCCAATAAAGTCAGTATGTAAAATTAAATCACGTAATAGTACTCGTTGGTCATGAGTATCAGAGAGAATTACTTTTTCCTTAAGATTTAAGAGGCGATACTCTTTTTTTATAAAGTTAAGTCCCAGAGTATGGAATGTACTAATATTTACTTTAGCATTAGCTTTTAAATCGGCACGTAAACGTTCGCGCATTTCAGCAGCCGCTTTATTGGTAAAGGTTACGGCATAAATATTTTTATCAGGGATACCATGATTTAACAGATTTTTTATCTTGTTAATAATAACCCTAGTTTTTCCAGAACCGGCTCCCGCAATCACTAAACAAGGACCTTTGATTGTTTCTACCGCCTGTCTCTGTTGTTCATTTAATTGCATGATTGTATCGATGTCAAAAGATAATTATGAGGGTAAAAAAGCTTTTGCTTAAGAGCAAAAGCTTTTTTAGATCACAAATATTATATTACAAGTATATCTATTTAGCGTAGGTTATTTAAGTCGCTTTAATTTCTAATCACTTCAACATATTTTAAGTGTCTGAATCTAAAACCTAAAATAAATAAGACTACAAGATAAGCAGCAATAGCACTTACGCCATAAAAGGCTAAAGTGATAAGCTTATAGATTAAACTATTAGAAGTCCATAGCGAATAGTCACTTGGTAAGTAAAAAAGTACTAAAGAGAGAATAATACTTGCGAAAATTGCTCTCAGTAAAGTTAGCCAAGCTAATCTGTCTAAAGCATAAAATCCTCTACTTGCAAGTAAATAGTAAATTATTAACATATTTACCCCTGCAGCTATAGAAGTGGATAAAGCTAAAAACCAAAAATCTATTTTTAAGGCAATTAGATTTAAAATTATATTTAGACAAATCGTAAGTAGACTTACATACATTGGAGTTTTAGTATTACCATAAGCATAAAAAACATTAGTTAGGCTTTTGGTTAGCATTGACGGTAGCACCGCAAAGCTAAAGCAGATTAAAGCTACAGTTGTCATTTCTAAGTCATGGTAATTAAAACGTCCATGTAGGAATAGCAAATCAATTATGTACTTACTTAGAAAGATTAGTCCCATCATTGCCGGTAAGGCAACTAAAAAGATTATTCTAACGCCCCAATTCATAGCTGCGTCAAAAGCTTGCTTATTTTCTAAATTATTTTCTTTAGTAAGCAAAGAAGCTTTACGCGAAAGAGTAGGTAATAAGATAGTAGAAATTGCAACTCCAAAAATCCCAAGAGGCAATTCTATTAAACGTTCAGCATAGTAAAGCCAACTCATAGATCCGGCAACAAAAAAGGAAGCAACTACCGTGCTCACCAGCATATTTATTTGCGAACCAGAAGCACCAATTAATGTTGGTACCATACGGCGAAAGAGAGTTCTTACCCCTTCACTTATTCTAAGGTTAGGTAAAACTAAAAAGCCTAAACGATGTAAAAATGGAATTTGAATTAACAGCTGAACTAAACCACCAATAAAAGTACCTAGAGCTAGAGCTAAATTAACATCTCCCCCTAAGTGTTGCGGTAGTACTAAAGCGCAAACTATTAAACTTATATTTAAAATTACAGGCGTAAAAGAAAATAATGCTACCTTACCAACTACATTTAAAATTGCACCAGAGAGCGCAACTAGTGAGATAAAGAAGAGGTAAGGAAAAGTTATCTTTAATAAAAAAGATGCTTGCACGAACTTATCGCTAGTATTAGTCAAGTAATCTTGGTACCAACCATTAGCCAAAGCAATTGTTAGCCAACCACTTCCCAGCACCCCTATAATGGTAATCGTTAAAGTAATCAATGATAACCAACCAAAAGAGCTAGCTATGAGCTCACGCATTTGTTTTTTATCATCTTCTTGGTAGTATTGTGAAAGAATTGGTACAAATGCTTGAGAAAAAGATCCCTCCGCAAACAAGCGACGAAATAGGTTAGGAATTCTTTGTGCAAAGACAAAAATATCAGAAGCTGAACCTAACAAATTAGCCGTAACCATGTCACGGATAAAGCCTAGAATACGAGAAAATAGTGTAAAACTAGAAAAGATAAGTCCTGATTTAAGTAGATTATTTGCTTTTTTCATGGACAAATGATACGAGAAACTTTTAGACATCTAATTATAAAGCAAGATTAACTTTTTGTTGCTGTTTATTTTTAAACCCGACTTTTGCGCTAGGTTTTATTGTTCGATTTTTCCTTATGATAGCTTATTAATGCTAAAATTCCTTACTTACTTGTGTGCAATATTTTTTACCTTGTAACTTAAATTAAGTTATAATAGTAAGACATACAATCAAACCAATTTCCCATTTTGAGGTCTTTTACAATGGCTAATATTAAGCTTTTTGCTGGTAACGCTACGCGCGAACTAGCAGAAAAAGTTTCAAAACGCCTTTATTCTAAAATCGCAGAGGCTACTTTAGATAAGTTTAGTGATGGTGAAATCCATGTGCAAATCCACGAAAATGTACGTGGTGATGAAGTATTTTTTATTCAATCTACTTGCTCACCGTCAAATGATAATTTAATGGAAGTTTTATGTATGGTTGATGCTTTACGTCGTGCTTCTGCAGGTCGTATTACAGCAGTTATTCCATACTTTGGTTATGCTCGTCAAGATCGTCGTGTACGTTCTCAACGTGTTCCTATTACTGCTCGTTTAGTATCTGACTTATTACAAGTTGCTGGTGTAGATCGTGTCTTAACAGTAGATTTACACGCAGAGCAAATCCAAGGCTTCTTCGATATTCCAGTAGACAATATTTACGCTACTGACCTATTAGTAGATCACTTAAAAAATACCCCTGATTTAACTAATCCTATTATTGTATCTCCAGATATTGGTGGGGTTGTACGTGCTCGTGCAATGGCTCGTTTATACAATGACTCAGAGATTGCTATCATTGATAAACGTCGTCCAGCACCAAACGTGTCACAAGTTATGAATGTGATTGGTGATGTTAAAGACCGTGACTGTATCTTAATCGATGACATTATTGATACAGGTGGTACTTTAGTAAATGCTGCTCAAGCTCTTAAAGATCGTGGAGCTAGAAGAGTATTTGCTTACGCTTCTCACGGAATTTTCTCAGGTAGTGCAGTTGAAAAATTATCTTCTGACTTATTAGAGAAAATTGTCGTTACAGATTCTATTCCTCTAAAACCAGAGTTAAAAGCTTTAGGTAAAATTGAGGTTCTAAGTTTAGCAAGTACTTTAGCAGAAGCTATTCGTCGCATTAACAACGAAGAATCTGTTTCTGAGATGTTCTCTTCACTAAGATAATAAGCGTAAAATATCTCAAATAAAAAATTAAAGGCTGGTAGTTGCAAACTACTAGCCTTTAATTATGGTATAATGTTAGACGACAAAGATTATTATAGCTTCAAACATTTAAACAAAAAGACTTAAAAGTCTAAGAGTTATTGTCATATGACACAAAATTTCAAACTTGAAGGAACAGCTTTAAGTCGCATTCAAGATGCTGTTAAAGCCTTAAAAGAAAACCGTGGCGTGCTTATTCTCGATGATGAAAATCGAGAAAACGAAGGGGATTTAATTTTTCCAGCTCAAACAATTAACGTAGAGCAAATGGCTCAATTAATCCGTTATGGTAGTGGTATTGTTTGCCTGTGCATAGGTAAAGAATTAGCAGATCGTTTAGATTTACCTTATATGGTAGAAAATAATAGCTCTGTTAATAAAACAGCCTTTACTGTAACTATTGAAGCTGCACGTGGAGTTTCTACAGGGGTTTCAGCTTCTGATCGTGTAACTACTATTAGAGCTGCCGTTAACCCTGAAGCTAAACCTGAAGATTTACACCGTCCTGGTCACGTATTTCCATTAATAGCTAACCCTCAAGGTGTTCTTGGACGTCGTGGTCATACTGAAGCTTCTATCGATATATGTAAAATTGCTGGTATGGGCAATGAAGGCGTTATCTGTGAAATCACTAATGATGATGGCTCTATGGCTCGTGCTCCAGAAATAGTTGCTTTTGGGAAAAAGTTCAACTATCCGGTAATTACTATTGAAGATTTGGATTGGTATTTAAGAGAATACGGCTATAAACTAGTATAGTAATATTTTAGAAATAAGTTAAGAGACCTCTAGGTAATCCTAGAGGTCTCTTAATGTATTTTCAAAAAAAAAAAGAGTTGTTACTTATCTTGTCTCTCAAGATAAGTAACAACTAAAAATCTTTATTATTTTGTACCAAAGATTTTATCACCAGCATCACCTAAACCTGGGATAATGTAACCATGTTCATTTAAATGGTCATCTACTGAAGCACAATAAAGTTCTACATCAGGGTGAGCTTCTTCTAAGGCTTTAATACCTTCAGGAGCAGCAACTAACACCACACATTTAATTGAAGTACAACCTTTTGATTTTAATAAATTAATCGTTTCAATTAACGACCCACCTGTAGCTAACATAGGGTCAACAATAATAGCTAGACGTTCTTGGATATCACCAGCTAGTTTAGAGAAGTAAGGTACTGGTTTTAAAGTTTCTTCGTCACGATAAATACCAACTACTGAGATACGTGCTGAAGGAATATGCTCTAATACTCCATCCATCATACCAAGACCTGCACGTAAAATAGGTACTACAGTTACTTTTTTACCTTTAATACGTTCTACTTTTACAGGACCATTCCAACCATCAATTTCAACAACTTCTAATTCAAGATCTTTAGTTGCTTCGTAAGTTAATAAAGAACCAACTTCACGAGTTAAAGTACGGAATTCCATAGTACTAATATCTCTCGAGCGCATTAAACCTAGTTTATGTTGCACTAGAGGGTGTTTAACTTCTACAACTTGCATAACGCTTTCTATTCCTGTTTTTAGTATAACTTAAATAATTATATCAAAAAAATTTAATTTTTAGTAAAAAAGTCTTAAATAGATCTAGTATAATAATTTGAAGCCACTATCTTAAATTTTTAATTTAAGACATGTATATAGGATACAAATTTTTTTACACTGCATAAGGATATTTTTATGTCTAGTCCTATTTTACGCGGCTCTATTGTTGCTATTATCACACCTTTAGATCAAAATGGTGAAGTAGATTACCAAAGCCTACAAAACCTAGTTGAATATCATATTCAATCAGGTACTAGTGCTATTGTTGCATGTGGTACAACAGGAGAAGCCGTAACTCTAACTGAAGAAGAAAGCCTCGAAGTTATTCGTAAAGTCATTGAATTTGCGAATAAGCGTGTACCTGTAATCGCTGGTACTGGTTCTAACTGTACTGCAAAAGCTATAGCTTATACTAAAAAAGTAGAAGAACTAGGTGCTGACGCTTGCTTAACTGTTGTTCCTTACTACAATAAGCCAAACCAAGAAGGCTTATATCAACACTTTAAAGCCATTGCTCAAGCTAGCAAATTACCACAAATTCTTTATAATGTACCAGGTAGAACAGTTGCCTCTCTGGACGTAGACACTATTGTTCGTTTAGCTTCTGAGTTCTCTAACATTGTTGGTATTAAAGACGCTCATCCAGATTTACATCGCGTTGGCGAAATTGTTAGTCGTACCAAAGAATTTGCTTTTGTGCACTTATCAGGTGATGATGGTACCGCAATTGATGCTATTGCGTTAGGTTCTCAAGGTGTTGTTTCAGTAAGTGCTAACATTATTGCTAAAGAATGGGCACAAATTATTGATGTTGCTTTAAATGGTGACTATGCTAAAGCACTTGAGTTAAACAGACAATACGCTAAATTACATCAATCTTTATTTATTGAGCCAAATCCAACCCCTACTAAATGGATTGCTTATAAATTAGGTCTAATTGCTACACCTAAACAAAGATTACCTTTAGTAGAATTAAGTAAAGCAGGTGAAGATAAATTAACTGCTATCTTAACTGAAGCTAAAGTATTTAAATAAGTTTAACCTCTTATAGCTATAAGATTAGCTATCACTTCATGACAACCTAAATTTTTAATAT
>NZ_NRHC01000079.1 GCF_003585885.1 Psittacicella hinzii
GTTCGGGAATCCCTATTTAAGAGGGCTAGCCAAGAGTCCTCATAGTTTTTACAGTTATCATAAGCTTCAGAGTTGTCTCCGTATTCTCTGTCTTCAGTGTCTTCTAAGTTTTCAGAGTCTTCAGAGTCTTCTGAGTCTTTAAGTCAAACTCTTGTTAAAGTGCTTGGTGGGTAAATATGGTAAGATATTAGTGAACAACACTTTTTCCAAGGAGAGATTTATGTGGGCTAAAGCAATTTTACTCGCAATGGTTCCTGCGGTGGCTTGCGCTAATCCTAGTTTACCTTTAACCTTACAGCCAGGTTCGGTAAATGGTAGTAGTTTTACCGCTCCAGGAAGCACAACAATAATTACTTCTGGTTTTAATGGAACAACTACAGTTTATACCAATGGTAAAAATGGACAAAAAGTAACTACTTTTGCACCAAAACAAAATAAACAGGTTCCGTTAAACTTTATTCGCACAAATAACGCTTATTACCAACGTTACTCTTACCTTGACTCAATTGACTATGGCTATTATGTCAATTACAATCTGGGCAATATGTTAAAGTACGATCACAATAACAACAAAGTTAGCTATGCGCCATATGTGTATATGGGGGCTGTTACTGGTCGTCATGGAATTTACTCAAGTGATAACTTTACCACTACGGTAATGGGAACTGGAGCGACTTACCTCTTTAACGGTGCTAAGATTGGTCTTGAAGTTAGTGTAAACTCAAATTCGTACGATCCTTTCTGGCGTCGTCGTTGGTAAGCTTGTTTAGCTAGAGATATTTTTAACTCCCTATGAATAGTTCTTTAAATCAACCGCGTCCAAATCATTTGTTGAACGTAACTTTATTTGTGGCTCTTTGCTGTTTAGTAAAGTATGTTTTTGATGATTTTGTGAATATGTTGTTAATATCGGTGGTGTTTGCGATAGTGTTACGCCCGATGATTAACTTTTTGGTGCACCGTTTACGCTTTCCGTTCTTTCTGTCGTTAATTACGATTTTTGCCGTGTTCTTATCAGTGCTTACTTTGATCGTACTCATTGTTAATAGTACAATCAATCAGTTCATTGCTAATTTTGAAACAACGGCACAACAATTTGTTTCGAAGATAAATAGTTTACATACTTTTACGCAACCTCTGCTGGATAGACTGGGAATTGAGTTTACCGATCGTAACAGTATTACGAGCTTTATTACCAGTAAGATAGACCCGTCAATTGTTGCTGAACTAATGAAAAAAGTTTGGTACAGTGTAACCGGATTTATGTCAGGTTCAGTAATTGTTATTCTGACGCTGGTGTTTATCTTAATCGACATTGATTTCTGGCAGTACCGCCTCAATACCGTTCTTGAAGATCGTCCAAAAAGTATTCAAAACGTTTACTCTATGTTTAACGCGGTAGCTACGTATATCAACAAGAAGTTTTTAATCTCTTGTTTAACTTCGTTTACCGTGCTTGTAATCTGCATTATCTTTAATGTGCAGTTTGGTTTTATGTGGGCAATCTTGACCTTTGGTTTTAACTTTATTCCAAATGTTGGAGTGTTTATCGTTTCAGCGCCAATGATTTTACAAGCGTTTATGTTAAACACTTTAGGGCAAGCTTTTGGATTTACTGCAGCAATTGTTGTGGTGCACTTTGTTACGGGGAACGTAATTGAACCACGTTACATGTCGAAACACTTGAACCTTTCAAATACAATAGTTTGGTTAAGTGTATTATTCTGGGCAATAATCCTAGGTCCGATAGGGATGTTAATGGCAATTCCATTAACAACTACAATTCGAATTCTGCTTTCAATGAGCCCTCATTATCAAAAACTAGCGATAATGATGGAAGGAGAACCAATTCGTTATAAAGATGCTGAAGAAGCAGTTAGCGCACACAAAGTGGTGCGTGAGCAAGCTTTAGCTTTACTAGCTGATAAGAAAGCTGATAAGAAAGCAGAAAAAGAAAAAAGACGCGATTAAACGCGTCTTTTTTCATGCCTGATTTTCAACTAAACAAATAATTGTTGAAGTAAACCTCTTTTAAGGGTACGTAAATCATTGAATTGTTTAGTACGAGCGCCAATTAAATGATCTACAGTTTTAATTAGCTTAGAGATTTTTTTCTGCTCTTCAATATTTGGCGAGTAACCTATTTTTATTTTAGATAGGTTAGTGGCATTGATTGCAGGATAAGCAGTACCGTTGCTTTCAACAACAATTCTCTTCACAGCGTCAAAACTTTGTAAAGCTGTAAATATAAAGTATGGATCATGTTCTGGATTAACTCTTATTTGTCCATATCCTGTAGAGAATACATAAGGAACTTCACTGTCTTTTTCAAAAAAGTAATTGTTCTTTTGATAAGTTCTTACTAATTGAAAGAAGATATCATTTTTTTGAGCAACACGTTGAGCACGTGAAGGAGCTGTTTCTTTATATTCGATACGTTCTTTTAGAAGAAGAGTTCCTTTTACCGCTTCGAGGTCTATATAGATGAAACGATCTGGAACTTTAGGACCTTTAGGATTTATAGTTGATAAGTTTTTTAACGGGGCAACTAACCAGTCTTCCGTAAATCCTTTAAATCTAACTTTTGGATGTTTTTCTTCAAGATTAGGTAAGTATAATCTTTGAATGAGAGCTTCTTTTAATTTATGACACTTTTCAATATAGCGTTGATTCAAGATTAATAATTCATCAATATCTCTAAATAGCTTAGATATTTTTTGTTGCTCCTCAAAACTATGCAAGATAAGTGGAGTATTTTCTATAGCTGGTTTTGAAATATTTGCTTGTGCAGTACCTTGAGAGTGCACATATAGGTATTTGAGTATTCTGTGAGTACTAAATTGTGTGTGGATATAGTAAGGATCTACTTTATTTGTATCCTTAATACGAATAGTTCCAACACGTTGATTTACTACAAAGGCATTGTCTTCCATAACAAATGCAGTTCTTCCACAAGAACCTGATAAGCTTATAACTATGTCATTGCTTTTTAGTAGAGCTCGATCATCATCTGCAAAGAAGCCTAACTTCTTTAATCTACCATCTAGACCAATGGCAGCTATGGTTACAATGCTATATTTTCCTTCATCTAAAAAGTACTTATTAGAAGGAAGGGAAATTAAAGAGAAGTCTGCTATTTCTTTTAAAGTAGTGTGGGTTAAAGGTGAATTATCTTTAGTAAAAGACAGTTTAGGAATTTGCATAACAAATAATTGAAACGTTTGAGAAAGATTAACTTCTGGTTAATGATTTCTCATTTGTCATGCAAATAAGAAACCTAGGTCACAACTTTCTATTATACGATAAAAGAGTCGTTAAGTTACAACTTCAAAATTTTAGTATACGAAAAGCTAAAAAAGTTCAGTAAGAATAGTATTCACTTACATTTCTACTAGTAATATATAAGGTTATTAGTGTGCTAATCTACAATGTTTTGCTGTTTAAATGTCTATTCCAAAAACGTCTAATTCAATTGCTATTGGTAGATGAGGCTTGAAGCACGTTATTTAAGTTATTGATTTTTAAACCTATGATCCAGTATTGTTGGACAGGTTAATGATAATCAACCTTTAGATAGTTAACAAGTTTGTATAGATTGTTAGTTGAAGTATATGAATTTATCTAGTTCATGCTGATCGTACGTAAAAACTTTTATATATAAAATTGCTAAATATTTTTATCAGTTGTAATGTTTATCAATTTATAGATATCAAATAAATACATTTATACTATATAGGTGCAAACTATTTAAATTAGTCATTTATTAAAGACTGTTTTGATGTATTGAATATATAAATATTTAGTAAGTATTTTACACGAGGCATTTATGAAAATTTTATTTAATTCACCCCGTTTATCTTCAGGTAAATACAATAACATAGATGATTTTGTTAGAGACAATAAAATTGAACTTGACCCACAAGTTGAAATATTACCAGTTTATAGAGCTTCTTTTAGAAGTCCAGAATGGATAGATAAAGTAGTACATTTTTCGTTAGATGGACAAGATTATTCTATGTCTAAAGAAGATGATGAAAAACTGCGTAGAAGCAATAATGGTAAAAAACTGTTAAGTAGATATTTGCATGACAAATTTCAATTGAATAATGTTGTGGTCTTGGCTGGTTCTGGTATGTCAATGTCTTTAAATAACTCCACCCAAGATGAGACTTCAGAATATAATTTTTTAGCTCCTAGCATGACTGATTTATGGATAGCTGCTACTAAGTGGGAGTATTTACATAAAACAGAAGAGTTTGAAAAAGTTGTCACCATAAAAGATATATGCGAAATATTAGAAATGGAGTACAAAGATGACAAAATTTTAAATATAGAAGATTTTCTTTCATTATGCAATGGTTATTGTCAATTTAGAACTTCAAAAGCTGATTTTTTACATTATGTCAAAACTTTTAAGGACTATATTGTTAAGGAGATAATAAGATTAACTAACTTTGTAGATAAGGTTCCTGAAGAGAATTGGAGAGCTCATACTAATTTTCTGCGTAAATTGTGTTCTTATAGACAGAAAGATAAAGATGACAATGAAAGATTGAAAGTCTTTACAACCAATTATGATATGGCTATTGAAGTAGCAGCCTCTAAGAATGAATTTATAGTATTGGATGGTTTCAAAGTTTTTCCTCCACATAGATTTTCTCCTCACAATATTTACAACCTTGATTTCTATAATAAAAGAAAGTCTATAAATGGAAATATTGTTAGAGCTGAAGACGTAATATACTTATATAAAATTCATGGGTCTGTAAATTGGTATAAAAACGATAAAGGAGAGATTTTTAAAGATTCAAAAGTTGATCTTTCGAGGTTTGAAACAAATTCAAATATCACCCCTCTAATAGTATGTCCGAGCAAGGACAAATATGAAGAGACAAATGACTCTCCATATAATGAAATGATGGATTACTTTAAAGATAGTTTGTCTATATCTAACTCTGTTTTAATATGTATAGGTTTTGGTTTTAATGATAAGCATATCAATTCTGTGATTAAGCGATCTTTAGAAAAAAATGAAGATTTATCAGTCATTGTTGTTGCTCCAAACTTATTAGAGAAGCAGAGTTCTATTAATCCAGAAATGAAAGAATTATTGTTACAGTACATGTGTAATTCTAAAGATGAACGCATAATGTTTGTAGATTCAACTTTTGGTGAGTTTAATGGTTACATGGAAGAACTAATCAATTGATAATGAAGAATGTAAAAACTAAAAATGCAAGAAGTAAAAACTTCTTGCATTTTAGTTTAATCATTATCTTAGCTACAGCTAAAGTTACAGCTATACCTTAATCTTTAGCTTGCGCCTCACGTTCTTTGACGTTAGCTTCATAAATTTCTTTTTGCTCTGCTAAGAACTTCAACGCTTGCGGAAGATTTCCTTGGAAGTCTAAAACATAGTTTGGATAATCATATGGCATGATCTTTTGTAAGTAGTTACTTTTTTGTGGATCAAGCAACATAATTAAACCAAAGTCTTCTTCAGAACGAATTAAACGACCAATTCCTTGTTTAAATACTATATACCCATCTGGGTTATAGTAGTTATCAAAGTAATAACCTGGTTGGTAGATATTACTCAAGGTATTATAGTAAGCATTTAACTGTGGGTTCGGATATTTATCAAGGATGAGTAACGAAAGCTTATCCCCTTTAATATCTACCCCCTCCCAGAAAGAACGAGTAGCTACAACAATAGTCTTCTCATCATCACGTAAACTCTCAACTAAGAAGTTGTTACTTATCTCGCGATCTTGGAAAAGCACTTTAAAACGGCGTTTTTCTAACTCGCGAGCTTTTTCTGTTTTAGTTGGGAGTTGGTTTTTACGTAAGTATTCGGCTTCAATGTCTTGCTCGATTTTATGGTCGAGTTGATTTTGCAGTTCTTTACTTACTTGACGAACACGATGGTTTGAAGTACATAACCAGAGGCAACGCCCTTGGTTATTGTAAATAAGTTCAACGGTATCAGAGGTTACTGTTTGACGACTACCTTGTTGCACATAGAAGTAAGCACGCTTGTGGTGTCTAAATGGTGAAGCCACAATTCCGACATCAGCGTACTTAATTCCTAGAGTTTGACAGTAACGCGTACAGTCTTGTCCAATACTTAAAGTCGCTGAAGTAAGTACCCACTTACTTTTTGCTAACTTAACCCTCAGATTGTTAAAAGCTTGGTCAGCTTTTAAGCGTTTGAGGTGGAAGTTAATACGTGGTGAGTGTGGATTGATGTCCACAAAAACATAAGCGTAGTTCTCTCCACGGTAGTCAGTAAAGCCTGTGTTTAAACTTAGGAACTCAAAGAGCTCATTAAGAAGTAGTAAAGACTCAAGTTTATTTTCATAATCATTGATGTCTTTAGCTAAACGAGCATTCTCTGCTTTGTTTTTTGAAGACTTGTCATCAGATAATGAACTTTGCAGTTCATTGATTTTATGGCGCAGTGCTGGAGCAAAGAGAGCTACTAAGCGGTATAAGCGACTCTTGATTTGACAAACTATTGTCCAAGGGCTTACTTGAGGTTCGACCTTTTTCCAGAAGTTAGTTTGTTTTGGTAACAAGAAGTTCTTGCTATGCCATGCTGGAGTAATTGATAGATCTGTTTCGTCACGTAGTTGACGATAGATTAATTGCTCCTTGGTCGGCATTGCCATAAAATGTGGGTTATGGGCAAGCTCATGCCAGCAGTATTCTTTAGTAGTGTAATTGAGGTAATTGACGTTATTTTTCTTCACTTCTTTGTAGTGAATGTTTTGCGCAATATACTGAATACACTCATTGAGGTTACGAATACTATGCTTGAGAATCTCAAATTCAACATTGAGACCTTTGAGTTGTTTTTGTAGCCCCAGATTAAAGAGACTGCGTAAGCTTTCAAGTTCAGCTTTGCTAAAGGACTTGCCAGCTACTTGCGTAAAAGCTAGAGGTTTAGCCTGTTTAAGCAGTTTTAGATCATTCTCTAAAGTTTTATAACGTCCTTCAAGTAATAAAGGATTTAACTTGAGTTCAGCTAGAGAAGCAGGAACTTGAACCGCTTCAAGACAGCTTTGCAACTCTGCTAAAGCTGGATTGAGAGCTATTGACGGTTGCTCACGGTAGAGAGCTAGAGCCTCTGCTAAGCGTTTACTAGTTTGTCCAAGTTGGGCAAGAGCTTTCTCTCCTTGTAGAGGAGTTTTACCTTTAGTTTGCTCTTGAGCTTCAAGTTGGGCAAAGAAGTCTTGCTCTACTTGTTGACAAGCTTTGCGATAGCTCGCAAAGTCAGCAAGTTGTTGCTCAAGTGGCTGATAATACTTCTGCCATTGTTGCAGACGCATTTGCGCTAGCTCTTGTAAAGCTTGGAGCTTTTTCTTTTCAAGTAAAGCACGACCTTCAGCAAAGAGCTCTTGGCTTAGTTCACGTCCATCTAATTGTGCTTGATAAGCTGGATTGAGGCGCTCACGTTTAACAAAAGTTAATTTGCCTTTGCTACTACTTTCACTACTTGCAGCTACAGAGCCATCACGCTCAAGAGTCAGTAACTGATCCTGACGTTCAACCTTGTAGTTAGTACTTGTACTGCTGGTGCTACCTTTAACCGTATTACTACGTTTAGTTAGGGATTCGGCATATAAAGGTAAGTTGAGCGGGTTTAACCAAAGGGTAAACTCTTTGGACTTAGTAAAGGTTGATGCTTGTGAGGAGGCTTCTTTGTTTTGTCCGCTTGCGTTATTTGTATTTGCGTTGTGTATACTTGTGCTGTGATCACTTGCATTTTGGCTGGTAGTTTCTAGTCTTGTTCCAGCTTGAGAGTTTGTAGTCTCGTCCGCGAGATCTTGCTCATCAAGCTCGACTAGCATGCCTAACTCTTTTGCCAGTTGATAGGCATTGCTTAGAGAAGCTTCTTGTCCCTCTTGAACTTGTTCTTGTTTAACTTGCTCTGGGCTTTGGCTTTTAATTTGAGCAGCTTGTGCTTGTTGTTTAGCTGTAAGTTCTTTTACTTTGCCTTTGGTTGCTACACTATTTGCAACTCCATTTGCTGTTTGCTCGCCATTACCTTGACTAGAGCTTGTGCTCTGGCAAGCCACTGCGATCTCACTATTGTGAGCAAAAGTTAAAGCGCTTAAACTAGCAAATTGACTAGCTTTTTTTAAATTGCTGAGATGAGGTTGATTGTCATACTCGGCAAATTGGGCAAATAAAGTTGGTAATAGATTATCCTTTGCCCAGATAGCCAAATTGTTTTTAAAGAGAAGGGTATCATTATTTGCTTGGTAAGTTAAACTTTGTTGCAAATAAGTAGCAAAGTAATCAATTGTTGCATAAGCTTGCTTATTGCTATACCCCTGATACAAATGCGCTATCTCTTGCTCTAAAAACCAGACTACTGGCAAGTAGTCTCGTCCTGGTAAGTAAGCTGGACTGTTTTGCGCAAAAGCTTGAGTAGCCGCAATAGTTTTACTATCAAGGTAAAGCTCAAGAGATTCTTCAAGTGAGCGTTCATGCTCTGCTTGCAGAGCATATAAGTCATCTTGACTTAAACTAAGTTCTCCATCGTTAAAATCGCGTTGAATGTCAGTTAGAAGATTAGTCATCTCTTCCGGACTAAAGCGGTTTTCTGAAGAGTTAATGAGAACTTGAGGTAAGTTGTGAGCCTCATCGACAACAATGATACGTTCATTTTGGTCAAGGATCTCAGCTTCAACTGCAGAGAGAAGTACGTGGTGGTTAGCCACAATAATTCTTGCACTTTGCGCCTGTTGACGTACTTTTAAGTACGGACAAGCATGAGCAAAAGCACAGGAGTTAAAACTACACTCTTTACGGTTTAAGAAGAGTAACGCTCTTTGCTCCTCGCTAATACGTAATTGGCGGGGAATGTTTTCAAAATCTAACTTGGTATAGTCATTGGTAGAGTTATACCAGTCGTAGAGGTTGTTAAGCAGTAACAGAGGAAGTTTTACTTCACGTCCTTCGGTAATGATTGCACGGTTAGATTGTGATTTTACCAAGACTTCCTTGTTACCAAAGCTATAGTTACGAACATAGTAGTCCGGTAAGAACGCAAAAGGTTCGTCTTGACTAGGTAAAGGAATGTCAGGACGTTGGGGTTCAATAAAGTAATGTAAAGCACGAGGGCACAAGTAGTTGGTTTGCCCTTTTAACACCAAGAATTTACTATTGTCTAGGTGAGAGAGATCCCAAACTAAATCAAGGGCACGTAGGTCAACTTGCATTGGATCTTGCACGACTTGCCCTTTGGCAAGTTGAGCTTCAAGCTCTTGACGATTTCGTGCAATAGTCTGACGATGCTCAATCGCTTGTTTTTCCGGAAGCTCTTTGAGTTTAACGTCAATTTGCTCTTGCAGTAAGGCAGCTTTACGTTGGATCTTTTTAAGTAAGATAATTAAACCGGGAACTTCACGGTTTAATTGCTCTTGCAAAGACTTCATGTAAGTGGCAATCACGGCATGGCGGTTTGCCATCAAAATTGGTACTAGGTAAGCAAGAGACTTACCTGTACCGGTTGGCGCTTCACGAATTAGGGTATTGAGGTCTTGTTTGAGACCGGTTTGCCAGAGATTAGTAAAGGCTTTAATTGCGATTTTTACAATACGGTTGTTACTTTGTTGTTCTAGGTTAATTGAAGGAAAATCAAATCTTTCAACTTTTGCCTCTAGTTCGTCGTACAGTTTATCAAAGAACTTACGATCAGAAAGCTCATAGAGCTTTTTGCTACTAAGTAATTGCTCGACTTGGGATTTTAAGTTCTTTTTGTTTGGTTTTTTCTTAGAGTAACAAGTATTTAGTAAAGCTTTGTAAGCAAGTAAATAAATTTCCTCTGCAGGAATTATATTAAGTTCATTCTCTTTACCTTTAGAGTGAGATTTTTTAGTTGCGGGGAGGTTGATCTCACTAAAAAGGTGTTGGTATTCTGGGAGGTCGGCATCGCTGAGGCTTTCGAGGCACTGGGCGATAACTTGCTGGCGTAAAGAGTCGATAAAGAGTTTGTCGTTGAGCAAATGGAGCTCATGGCTCATTAGCTCTTCTTGGAGGTCTTCTAGATCTTCTTCACTTTCATCAGCATTGGTAATAATATCTTCGTGCTCTAAACTCACTAACTTAAACGCTAGGTCTTGCGCGAAGCTTAAAGTTTTCTCAAAGTATTGCGAGAGATTAAAAACTTCTTGCGCTTGTTTGAGGTTGAGTTTGTTTTGCAGAGCAATCTCGTGCAACATGTGTTGTTGCACACGTGAATCTTTGTCACTGGTCACGCCGTCTTGTTCGATGAGGTTAGCAATAGCGCAAGAGAGCTCTACTTGCTCAGGACGGTAACGATACTTATCGCCTTCAAGGCGAGCGAGGAGGACAAAGAAAGCTTGTACTCTTGATCTCAGAGTCATAATTTATATCCTCAATGGTCTTTTTTTATTAAGAGTTTCGTTGGCATTTACTCTTCCGTTCTAGTGGCATGCCTACTAGTTAAGTATATTTTACTAAATTTATCGACTTTTCACAAAAGAATGATAAAATTATAAGGTTGAGACTTTGATAGGTAGGTTTAGCAAAAGTTTCAGTTTTAATTTATTTCGATTTTTAGATATGACAAAAGTGAAAGAGGATACTGTGTCAACAAATAAAAGCGCGCAAGAGCAAGCAAATACGTCAGCACAAGAGCAAGCATCGCAAGCTACTCAAGAGCAAGCAACCCAAACTGCACAAGCAACAAAAGCAGTAAACAAGCAAGCTAAAGCTAATGTGCTAGTTGATGATAACGGACAAGCAATTGATTTATCTAACTATGCTGGTTTTAAACCGCTAGTAGAGAACTTTGCTACTTACAAAAAACATCGTACTTTACTTTTAGAAGTATTTGGGCAAGAGCTAGCTCCACATGCTAAAGAGGGAGATGTGCTGCTAATTGATGCACATCGTAACTTTACCGGTGAAGGCTTATATGCATTTGAAATTTTACACCAAGGTAAAGTAAGCGAAAGTAATGTGCTAGCTGTAGTTAAGCAAGGTAAGCATGCGCTAGAGTACATTGTTGAGCGTGGTAATTACCCAGCTCGTAAACTATTACAACCAGAGATTAGATTCCTTGGTAAGGTAATTGGGATAATTTTCTCTAAATAACATAACTTTGTGTTAAAATAATAGTACAATCTTTGAGGAAGTTTATAACTCTTTGTAATTCCTTAGATATTTTCTTGGGTTTTGAGGTTTAGAGGCTTTGATTTTATTTGGAACTTTTACTCTAGCTGAGATGAGTAAGAGGAAAATGGGAAATAGATTGAAGTTAAAAAACTTTGAACTAAGAAGTGTTTGGGGAAGGTTAAAGAGCTAATCCAAATCAAAGGTTGCAAGAGTAAATGAAGATCACTCTTGATATTGACAATACCGAATCTTTCTACGCCGTAGTACCCTCTACGGCATTTTTTATTGCTTAAAATTTTGTTTAAGCTGTTTCTTGTGTGCCTTATGTCTTTTGGTCTTTTGGTCTCTTGGTCTTTTGGTCTCTTACATGGTATATCCTTTTATGGTTCTTATGAGAAAGATCAGGAGATAACTGCCAAGTATCTACCTAGTAGTTATCTCCTGATCTTCTTGCTTCTACCTATTTACATTTTTACACTGGTTAGTTGTTGCAACAAAACTATGTTCAATAACTCAACCTATGCTTATATGCAGATATTGTTCAATTGCAGGTTGCTAGTTGCTAAATTCTAGTTGGTAGTTAAGTTTTTCTCAGCTGTATCCGCAAAGGTATTACAGTTTTACTCAACTATATCAGCAAAACTCGCACGTGTAAGCTTAGCTAAATCAGCAGGTGCTACGGCAACATCACAACCACGTTTACCGCCAGAGCAGTAAAGCGTTGATAGAGACTGTGCTGAAGCGTCAATAATAGTTGGTAGAGCTTTCTTTTGTCCTAGAGGTGAAATCCCACCAACTAAGTAGCCGGTAACCTTTTGGGCAATGTCTTTATTTGCCATTTCAACTTTTTTTACTTGTAAAGCTTTGGCAGCTTTCTTTAAGTTAAGCATATTGGCAATAGGTAAGACTACAACCGCTAAGTCTTTTTCTTGTCCATTTAATGAGACTAGTAGCGTTTTAAAAACTTGTGAAGCAGGTAAGCCAAGCTTGTCTACTGCTTCTTGCCCAAAGTTAGTATTGTTGGGATCATGATCGTAAGTTAGTACTTCAAAGTTAATTTTGTTTTTCTTGAGAAGATTGATAGCTGGTGTCATGATTTAAACTCCTTTGCCTCTTAGTATACTCCTATTAGTTTGAAGCTGGGCAGTAAAATCTGGTAGTTAGGTTAGATTGCCAGTGTTATTTTCATTTGTACTTAACTCACTTAACTCAAATTGTCCTTTAGGCTAAGAGGAAATTTGCTTTTGCCTCTAGCTTAAATTAAGCTTAAATTCCCATCAATAAACTTCAAACTTAGTTAAATTTACTTGTAACTCTTGAAGTAAATTTGCTTAATATCAGACTAATTTAGTAAGTCTTTATGCAAATTAGGGACTCGTGATTTAGTAAACTTTTACAGCAAAATGGTTAAGCTAATTTGCAAAATTGAGGAGGATTTGAGGAGGTTTGGCGTTAAAGAAGTTTACAAAATAGGTACAACCTTCAGGGGGCAAATTGGCTGTTTGGGTTGTAGTAAAAAGTGAATGTTTTTAGAAAAAATTTAGACATCATCTAAGGTTTTTGTAAAAGATGGTTTTGTTTTGTTGAAAATGTGCTTTTTAAAGAGGGGTTAATTTGAGTAAAATTAGTTAACCATCTTGGTCAAAAGTTCTTACATTTAGGTACCAGTTAGGAGAGGTAACTATTTAATTTTTAGGTACAAGTCCATCACGATGATGGTAAAAAATTATTTTACTTTTTTATTTTGCGAGTCGAGGGAAACGTCATTGCCCATGATAAAATGAAGCTAAATAGAGATACGAGATGGTGACAACATCTTGATTGCTAAATTGATAAATTGCAAATTGCTAAATTGCTTGTTGTAACCTCTCTCACAAATAAAAGCACCATAGTCCTATGGTCAAT
>NZ_NRHC01000008.1 GCF_003585885.1 Psittacicella hinzii
AGGGATTCCCGAAATTGATCATTTTCTTCTAAATAAATTACTAAATAACATTAGGTTACCTCGATTTCTAGCAGGGCAGACTGCCCTTCTTTAAATCGATTGTTGACTTAATGTAAAGGTAAGAAATTTAATGATATTTAACCATTAGCTTCTTCTTTGTTCGGGAATCCCTAAGTTATCTGGATATCTGGGATAGATCAAGGAAATTTTGAGCAAAATAAAAAGAGTAACCCCGCAGGGTTACTCTTCAATAAGGAGGCAAAGTATTTCTACTTTGGTTTTATGAAAGATTATTATCTGTGTGGGCCGCCAGCACCGCCAGCACCTCCTACAGGAGTTTTTGGCATCACACTTTCTAGTAATCTAGATTTGAGTAAGTTTGGATTATTCTCACATGATGTTCTTAAGCTTGAAGCATCATCACTTGAGAAGCTGTACTTACTAATAATTGCTCCAATTGGTAAATTACGACGATCTTCTTCAGATACGTGGTATTTATCAATTAAGTTACCTAAATCAACTGTACATTGTTGGATAAGAGTGCTTGCTAGTGTCACGTCAATGTCATTAGCTGCACGTAAACCATAAGCTGTTGCGTCAAATGGTAAGCCATGTTTGCCTTTACCATCATCGTCAATCATCTTATCACCTTTTTCTAACCAGTCAGAGTATTTATGATCGATATTAACATCGTCACCTCTAAATGGATTTAGGATTACAAGATCTGGGTTATCATTCTTAATATTGTTATATGACATATAGTTGCCATTATTGGTAGGTGTTGTAGAGATTTGACCCTTATTCTCTGTAATCGTCGGAGTTGTGGTTGATTCCGTAACAATTGTTTCAGTTAGGTTAATAGTGTTGTTAGTTACTGTAATAGGTTCACCTGCAAGTACTAGGTTTTTGTAATTAGTTAACGTAGAGTTAGTTACAGTTACAGGACCGTTAGCACTTGTTGCGGTGATATTACCTTCTCCAGTACCTTCTGAAGTTAGGTTATCAATTACAGAACCTTTGTCACCATCGTTGTTTAGGTTGTTGTAATTATTAGCAGTAGTGTCTTTAATAGTTGCAGTTCCGTTAGAACTTTCATTATTAAGATCACCGTTACCTGTACCAGTTGTTGTTACATTTTGAAGGGTAGCGCCTTCTTTACCTTTGTTGTTCAGGTTGTTGTAGTTTTCAATTGTTGAATCTTTAACAGTAGCAGTACCATTACTTTCGTTATTGAAATCACCTTTGCCTGAGCCGGTTGTTGTAACTTTGTCGATGGTAGCTTCAGTCTCACCTTTGTTATTCAGGTTGTTGTAGTTAGTGATATTAGAATCTTTAACTACAGCTTTACCTTCAGAACTTTCGTTGTTGAAGTCACCGTTACCAGTACCAGAAGTAGTTACATTAGTAATTGTAGCTTCTTCTTTACCCTTGTTATTTAGGTTGTTGTAGTTTTGAACATTAGAGTCTTCAACTACAGCTTTACCATCAGTACTTTCATTGTTGAAGTCACCTTTACCAGTACCAGAAGTAGTTACGTTAGTAATTGTAGCGTCTTCTTTACCCTTGTTATTTAGGTTGTTGTAGTTTTGGATATTAGAATCTTGAACTACAGCTGTACCTTCAGAACTTTCGTTATTGAAGTCGCCTTCACCTGTACCGGTTGTTGTAACGTTTTGAATGATAGCTTGGTCTTTACCTTTGTTGTTTAGGTTGTTGTAATTTTCAACAGTTGAATCTTTAACAGTAGCAGTACCGTTACTTTCGTTGTTGAAATCACCGTTACCTGAACCTTTGGTAGTAACGTTATCGATGGTAGCTTCAGTTTCACCTTTGTTATTTAGGTTGTTGTAGTTATCAACTTTAGAGTCTTTAACTTCAGCTTTGCCATCAGAGCTTTCATTGTTGAAGTCACCTTTACCAGTACCAGTGGTTGTAACGTTTTGGATGGTAGCTTCGTCTTTACCCTTATTGTTGAGGTTGTTGTAATTCTCAACAGTAGAGTCTTTAACTACAGCTTTACCTTCAGCACTTTCGTTGTTGAAGTCGCCTTCACCTGTACCAGTGGTTGTAACATTTTCAATGGTAGCGTCGTCTTTACCTTTGTTGTTTAGGTTATTGTAATTTTCAACAGTTGAATCTTTAACAGTAGCTGTACCGTTACTTTCATTGTTGAAATCACCGTTACC
>NZ_NRHC01000080.1 GCF_003585885.1 Psittacicella hinzii
TGAACTAGGTAACTTAGGAACTATCAACACAAAACAACAAACAGCTTTGCCGTTTAAGGTAAAGTCAGACAACTAAACTACAGTTACAAACAACTGTTCAAACAATAGTTACAACGATAACTACAACTATAGTTACAAACAACGATAGTTACAACGATAGTTACAACGATAGTTACAACGATAGTTACAACAATAGTTAAAAACAACAACTAATAACATTTACAAACAACATTTACAAACAACAAATAAAACAACAGGAATCTAGTTATGAAAATCAAAACAGCATTAGTATCATCATTAGCAGTAGCAACAGCTTTCGTTTCTTTTAACGCAAATGCAAGCTCTAACGATCCTGCAACTGCTTACCACGATTATTACAAAATGTCAGCAGAGCAAAAAGCAACTGCTAACACAGAAGTGAAAACTATTGAAGTTAACGGTAAAAGCATTCAAGCTTCAGTAAGAGCAAGTGAAAGTGGTATTGTTGACATTGCTTTAGATAGCCCAGCAAACTTCACTTACTACACTGTAGGTAACTTAATTGTTAAAGCTCCAGCTGATATGCTTTTAACTGACATTAACGCTTCATTAACAGCTCTTGGTTATGAGCAACAAGTTTCAAATGTTGGTTACTTAATGAACCAAGTACAAATTAACAAAAAATCTTAAGATTTACCCCATTTAAATCTAAGAGTTTAGCTCGCATCCTTGAAGTTTCCTCTTAGCATTGCTAAGAGGAAAACTTTATTATCATAAAGCAAGCTTATAAGGCAAAGAACTCATAAATTGAAGAACATAGAAGAGATCGAAGAGATCATATTTTAAGGAAAGCTCACACTTAGAAAAGTTCTTGTAAAAATTTTCTTACTAATTGCTTAAGTTAGCTTAATTAGCTTTCTGTACCATTAACTTTCTGTACCTCTTATTCCTATCTTATGTCGTGGGGTTAATTAACCTAACTTAATCTATTAGAGAGTTGTTTGTAGTTAAGCTTATAACTACAAAACAGAACAACGAAGTACTAAAACATTGGATTCTTTATTTAGTATCTCTTTGTTGTTTTATTGTCTGAAGATCACCTATTATGGGTGGTCTTTTTTTTTATGTTAAAAACCTCCTGCAAGTTTCTACTTGCAGGAGGTTTTAGTTATCTATTCTTATTGTGTTTAAGTATGTTTAAGTGTATTTAAGTGTGTTTAGGTGTATTTAGTATGTTTAAGTGTATTTAGTGGGTTTAGGTAGTTGCTAGTCTACTTTTAAGTTAAAAACCAATAAGGATAACGGAAGTAGAACATTAATGGAAATACTGAACGGTAAATCAGTAAGTCATAGTTATTGGTATTGACTGCATGAACGTAAAGAGTATTTGACCATATAACAAAGACTAGCATCACAAACATAAAAATGTAAGTAAAGTTCGAGCGAATTGGTAAATGAAATACTCGTCGCCAAACATAGACCCCAAACAGCAGTTCTACCAACAAGAGAGGAGGTAGAAATATAAAGTACACGTAAAACTCTTGGTAACGTGGATTGTTAACTAAGAGCCATACAAGTTTTTCCAGACTTAAATGCTCTTGGTAATGATTGTAGACAGCTTGGTCTAGTGCCAAAAGCATAATTAGTAAAGTGTAGTAAGTACCAATAAAAAGACGGTAATAGTGTCCGTTTTTGAACACAAATGAAGCAATAATTGGTACTACTCCACTAACAATAGCGAGTAAAAAGAAATGACTAAATAAAGTCGCAATGTAGTAAGACAAGCTTACATAAGAGTGAAACTCTAAAGGGTATAAGTAGAGAGAACCTAATAACCAGAGGATAATTAGATTGAAGAGAACAAACCAATAACTCCATCTGAGGTTCATCATACGTCTTTGATGAGGTGATAAGTACTCAGTTGAGTTTAATAGTATGTGCATAGCTTAATTCTCGTAACTAAAGTCGTTAAGAATAAAAGTTTGAGGATCAACCTCCATCTCTTTTAACTCTTGTAAAGTTGTGAGACAAAAACTAATGTGTTCAAAGTTGTACCCTTTGCTAAACATATGGCGTTGCATTTTAGCTTTAACCTTAGCATCTTGTAGCTCAAGCTGGTCATAATCTTTGCGAATAAAGTAGTTAAAAGCTTGTTTAAACCAATCAAATTGAGCCTCATCTAGCGTTTGCTCAATTAAATGGTCGCGAATGCCATTAATGCGAAGCTTGTTGGCAATAGTCAAAGGTCCAAAGCCGGCAAGAGCCTGATCATGAACAAATGACTCGGCATAACGCGCATCACTTTGATACTTTTTCTCTACCACAATTTGTAAAGCTTGCTCGGCTTCATTATCAGGGTAGTTTTTACTTTTTAGTTTTTGGCGTAACTGATTTAACGAGTATTCTTTGCGACTTAAAAGGTAAATTAAATAATCGTATGCTGACATGATTAACTTAATTGTTGTGCAAGTAAGCTCGTAATTTGTGCAAAACCTTTACTTTCAATGTCAGAGGCAATCATTTGCACAAACTGCAATACTTGGGTTAAAAGAGTCGGGCTATCTAAGTTAACTAAACTATGCCCAGCAAAATCAAAAGTATAAGTTTGACGAATAGTTTTTTGTGCTTCTAAGTCCCCTACAAACACATGGACATGAATTTGCTCTAGTTGTAAACCCATAACAAAATCTTGGATTTGCGCAGAGTTACGAATTTTGTCTTGCCAAATTTGTGTAAGTACTTGTGGAGTTGTTGGGTGATACTCTTGGTAAGCTTGCGCTTGTAACTGGTGGCGGAGGCGATTAAACTCTTCGGTAATCGCACTAGTTAGTACTTGCTCACCATCTTTATTCACAAAGTGAGCATATACCCCTAAAGGTAAAGAGCAAGAGCCTCCAAGTAAGCGCGCTACCCCTCTTTCAATATTGGTCAGTAAAGCATTTACCGGGTCATTTAAAAACTCACTATAAGCAGAAACTTCTTGGTTGTCGTCCCATTGTACGGCAACTATACCTTGTCCTGGAGCACTTACCCATCCTTGTTCTGGACTTAGAATTTCTACCTGGAGATCTGCAAGAAAACCAAGGCGATCTAAACCAGCACGTGCCAAGATAATAGCATCATACCCTTGCTCGGCATCGTTCAGTTTAGCTAGACGGGTATTAACATTACCACGGAGAAGTTTGGTTTTTAAGTGCGGGTAGAAATAAGCAAGAAGAGCTTTACGACGTACTGAAGCTGTACCAACTACTGCTCCAGCTGGTAAGTCAGCTAAGCTTTTGTATGGACTTCCTGCAGGAAAAACTGCAAGATCTTCATGGTAATGACGAGCATTATAAGTATAGAAAAATTGCTCTTCCGGAATCATTGGTACATCTTTTAAAGAGTGTACTGCAATTTGTGCTTGCTTAGCTTTTAGAGCTTGCTCAAGCTCATAGGTGAATAAACCTTTACCACCAACTTTTGCTAGAACGGTATCTAGTTTAATATCTCCCGTAGAAACCATAGGTAATAGTTTGGTTTCAAAGTCATTAAAAGCTGGTAAAGAGTTAATAAGATCTTGGATCATATTAGCTTGCCACAGAGCCAGAGCACTCTGGCGAGTGGCAATTACAAGAGGATTTTTTGTCATCATATCTTTATTTGTGGAAAATTTTTTTACCTTTCTATTATAAAGGTAAAGAGGCAAGCTAAGGCAATTTTTACAATAGGAGAGCTAAAAGGGAGCTAAAGGAAAGCAAAAGGAGAGCTATAGAACTAAAAGAAAAGAGGCAGGTAACTGTCAAGCTGATAAAACTGCTAAGCTAAGAAAACGGCTAAGCTAAGCAAATAAAAAAGCTAGGACTGTTAATAACAGCCCTAGCCTAAAAAAATGCTTATGAAACAAAAATAAGAAATTAAATTAAACTAAAACATAAGTAAGAAGTCATTAAGCGTTAATTCCATTTCTTTGCTTTATTTATACGGTTAACTTTATTAATTTAAAGAGCAAAGTAGAATCTTTTTGCAAAAACTCAAAAAAGAGTTGGTAACTCGAGGTTTTTTACTCATAATTTTTTAGTTTGGAACGCTTACCTAGGGAGTTACCACCAAGTACCACCAAGTACCACCAAGTACCACCAAGTACCTAGGGGTTAGCACCAAGAGTTTTTGTAAATTAGATTACTACTTGCGAGACTTTTAACCACTAGGTTACTTATGCTAATTTACTCTGCAGGCTAGATTTCTTATGCTAATTTACTCTGCAGTTTCGTTTTTACTTGGTAAGTTCCAGAGCTGTTTGAACTTAAGGACGCCAAGCTTACTTAACCAAGAGTGCACGTTTTGTGGACTTTTTTCTAGTAACGAACCAACAAACATAGCTTCGACATCTTTGACATTTTCCACTTGCCAGTTATTGAGATTGGCTTTAAAGCTTTGCGCTTGGTAAAACATGCCTGTCATGTCGGTTACTTTGTTAACTTGCCAGTGACTTAAATCAGAGTTAAAGCTGGAAGCATAAGCAAACATTTTTGCCATAGATCTTACTTTACCAACATTCCAAGAACTTAAATCAGAGGTAAACTGATTTGCTTGGTAGAACATATAACTCATGTCTGTAACTTGCGCGGTATTCCATTGGCTTAGGTCACTATTGAACTGTTGCGCTCCCATAAAAGTTCCACGCATGGAAGTTACCTTGCTGACATTCCATTGAGAAATATCCCCTGCAAAAGCACTACAAAGAAAGAGGTAGTCTAGGTTAGTCACCTGACTAACATCCCATTGAGAGATATCAATTTGTTTGTCTGCTTTCAGTAGATCCTTTGTATAGTCACAACTAAACTGGGCAAGCTCAGCTTGAGGACTTGCTTGCACATTTGCTTGCGTATTTACTTGCTCTATCTGACCTGATAGATCTACCCCCTCGTTATCGTCTGGTAGCTTGCTCTGCGTAGCAAAAGCAAAAAGTCCCTGAAGAGAAGTCATCTGACTCACATCGATAAAGTTAAGATCAAGTACTTGTGGAGCTTGATTGCGCTTACGAGCTTTTTGTCCATCGCGCATCCACATAAGTTGATACTCTTGAGTATGCAATGCAAGATAAGTTTGAAGAAACTCTTTGAGGGCTCTAAGATCAGTAAAGCTTACTCGTACCTTGGCTTGAGCAAGATCATAACCAAAGAGTTCAGGAAAGTCTTCAGGTGAATAAGAGGGATTAAGTAAGTTAGGAGTTGGAGGAGTTTGCTCTGCGCTAGTGCCCTGACTAGTTTGTTCCCCTGTTTGTGCGCCTGTTTGTGGGGTGCTTTGTACGTTAGAGCTTGCAAATGTACTTGAGCTAAGGAATGGCAAGAAGAGCAAGCAACTAGCTAACATGAGCTTTGTATAAGTATTCATTTGTGCAAGTTGTTGCTTGGCAGAGAGTTCAGCTTTGCTCATTGTTTGCATAGAGGAGCAAACAACAAAGCGAGAGGCAGAACGAAATGATTTGGGCAATAACTTGATTAATAACTTAGACAATAACTTGGGTAATAACTTAAGTTTTGTAAGAGAGAAATTCATGTAATCTTTGCTTTGTGAGGAGAGAGTTTAATAATATTATACCCAAGAAAAAGAGGAAAACTCTAATAGAGTTTTCCTCAACAAGTTATTTTTAAGTTTTGCTATTTAGTTAAGAGGTAAATTCCTTTAACTTAATTTTGTGAAGTTTCAGTTGCCTTAGCTTCACGATTAGAAAGAAGACGGTACATAAAACTCATAATCCAGAAAGTCGCACCGATTACACAAGCGGCAATAATGTTACTTGCAAGTACATCATGCGCATAGTGGTAGCCGAGGATAATACGACTTGCCTCTACGAGTAAGCCCCAAGTAACTACACCAGCAGTTACTAACCAGAAGCTTGCTTTGCGCGCCATAAATGCCATTACCATAAAGATCATCATCCAAGTAGCTGCAAAGATTGAATGACCTGATGGGAATGAGTAAGGACTTTCATCAGCAAGTCTGTCTAAAGCAGCACGACGTGTTTCTTCTTGCGGACCTTGCATGTATGAGTTTTCATAAAAACGGATAAAAGCAATACGTTTTTCTTTATCAAGTTTATCAAAGTAGTAATCTAAGTAATCTTGTACACGTTTTGGAGCTTGATCATCATTAACGTCAATGGTAGTTTCTCCAGTGTAAGTACCATTTTCTAGAGAGTTAATTAGATTACCAATTGAATCATCACCAGCTAAATCAGCTTGGTATGGACTTGGATTGCTCGGGTTACTTTTGTATGCTTTCTCAAAGTCAGAGATAAATCTCTCCGCGTCAATTTCTTGTAAACGATAAGCGATTTGATAAGTAAATGGACGTGGTTCTTCAAGAGTATTTTTTACTACGGATTTGATTACTTGGGTTGCTACAACTGCAGCAAAGCAGTAAACGGCAATAGCAATGCAAAGTTTGAAGTTAGCGCGATAAAAGTAAAGCAATACTGCTAGTAGAAGTATGCTTATAATAACTGCTGCTACCGGATTTGCGGTTACTGTAATCAGATCCCAAAATGAACTATAAGTAGCTAGCTTATTTAAATCCCAGGTATACCCACTAAAAATAAAAGCTAGAGGTAAAGCAAGTAAAACCAAAAGTGGGAGGTAGAAGTATCTAAATTTCATAGAAAGCTAAAAAACCAGTTTGTTGTTTAATTTGTGTTAGCTATATTTTTAGCTAATATTTTAGCATAAATAAAAAAGCCTTTCCTTGTGGTCGTGAAAGGCTAATAATCAATATACATTATCTTTATCTTTTGAAAAAATTAGATTAGCTAAAAATATACATGATGGACATGTATTTAAACTAACTTTGCCTATTATATCACAAGAAAGAAACTTTTGGACTTTTGCTTACAGCTTGAGTTGTTTTCTCTCAAAGTCTTGGGAGGCTAGAATTGCCGTAGCTCAAAGAGAAAGTAAGGAGTTCAAAGATAGTACGAGCAATACCTCCAAATGTTAGTTTTTTGTTTTGTCTAGCATTTGGGGTACAGCTCATAAGCAACTTAAAGATCTCATAAGCAACTCAAATATTAAAGATCCCACAAGCAACTCAAAGATTAAAGATCCAAAGAACAACTTAAAGATCCTACAATCAACTCAAAAAGGAAAAATGAAGTAAAAAGTAAAAAAGCTATGATTTTGTGGTGCAAAATCATAGCTAGAAGCCGAGAAAACTCGGTTAATTTTTATCTTTATCTTTTTATAATGTTTGCGACTGGAAAGTTCACCTTACGCAGCTGCGCGCCAGTGACCTACTCCATTCTCATCTTCTTTAGCAGTACGAGACATCATATCTGCCGCCGAAGTATTTTTACGTAAACCAAGTTCGTGTTCACGTGCAACCACTTTACCACGTAAAGAGTTTGCGTACACATCAGTAATTTCGATATCTACGAAAGTACCGATAAGCTCTGGCTCTCCAGCAAAGTTAACCACACGGTTATTTTCAGTACGGCCAGTTAGTTCCATAATATTTTTCTTCGAAATACCTTCAACTAACACACGTTGTACTGTACCTAGCATACGGCGTGAGTAAGCCATAGCTTGTTGGTTAATACGTTGTTGGAGTAAATATAAACGTTGTTTTTTAGTTTCTTCAGACACATTGTCTTCTAGATCAGCCGCAGGTGTACCTGGACGTGCTGAGTAGATAAAACTAAATGACATATCAAAGTTCACGTCCGCGATTAAGTTCATCGTATCTTCAAAATCTTGATCAGTTTCGTTAGGATAACCTACGATAAAGTCTGAAGAGATTTGAATGTCAGGACGTGCTTCGCGTAGTTTGCGAATAATAAATTTGTACTCAAGACGTGTATGATTACGACGCATTAAGTTAAGAATACGGTCTGAACCAGATTGTACTGGTAAGTGTAAGAAGCTTACTAGTTCAGGAGTATCACGATAAACGTCAATAATATCGTCAGTAAATTCAATTGGGTGAGACGTTGTAAAGCGTAAACGATCAATACCGTCAATTGAAGCTACTAAACGTAGTAATTCCGCAAATGAACAAATTGTTCCATCAGCTTTTTCACCACGGTAAGCATTTACGTTTTGTCCAAGTAGGTTAACTTCACGTACACCTTGTTGTGCTAAGCTTGCAACTTCAAATAGTACATCGTCTAATGGACGAGATACTTCTTCACCACGTGTATAAGGTACCACGCAGAAAGAACAGAATTTGTTACAACCTTCCATAATTGATACGTAAGCTGTTGGACCTTCCGCACGTGGCTCTGGTAACATATCAAACTTTTCAATCATTGGGAAGCTAACGTCAATAACGTTTTTCTTACCAGAATTGATTTGGTTGATTAGTTCCGGAAGACGGTGGATTGTTTGTGGTCCGAAGATAATATCAACATATGGAGCACGTTCTTTAATGTGTTCACCTTCTTGTGAAGCTACACAACCACCTACGCCGATAATTACATCACGATCTTTTTTGATGTTTTTCCAACGACCTAATTGGTGGAATACTTTTTCTTGTGCTTTTTCACGAATTGAACAAGTATTTAATAAAAGAACATCAGCTTCTTCAGGAATCTCTGTTAACTCCATTCCTTGGGTAGCTTGAAGAAGGTCTGCCATTTTACCTGAGTCATACTCATTCATTTGGCAGCCCCATGTTTTGATGTATAATTTTTTACTCATAATAGATAAACAAATGATTAAACAAAAAACATAGTGAGGGCCTTTCCTAAAAGCTAGGAGAACAGTTCCTCGGAAAGCGTACTAATGTATGCTATGTTGTAGCGAGTTTGCAAGTAGATAAAGTTAAAGTGGCGCTTATGGGTTTACGTGTAGTACCTTTACATATGACATTTCTACAGTAGCACTTCTACTTGTTGTCTTTCATATGTGACACCTTGACGTTCGTACAATAACGGATCGATAATGTACGACAACGTATCGATAGCGTACGACAACGACACGACCATAACGCAATATAAGTTATGCCTGTTTGCTTACATTAAAAGAAGTTGTTTCTCCTTTTTAATGAAACGGTGCTTGACCGATTTTTGTAAATTTTACTTGTGACAAACTGCTATAATAATTTCTGTAGCAAATTATAAGCAAAAATTTAGTTTTTTGCAGAAGAGTGAGGGTATTTTTAAGAAAAAGTTGGTTAATGCTTAACTAAATATTAGTAATTCTTAATTAGACTGATAAAAGTAAGGTAAAGAGGTTAATTGAAGGTCACTTGCGAGGGAATTAGTAACTTCTACTTTTCTGTTCTTCCGTTCTTCATTCTTCTGTTATAACGTTCAGGAATTACATTAAAGAAACTAAACCCAAATTTACATTGCTGAGGAATTGTTTGCTCTGTTTGTTACGGCTACCAAAGTAGACGTAAAATTTTATCGTAAAGACTTGGCTTTGAAGCAGACTTTGAAATAGACGTTGAAGCATAGGCTAAAGCAGAGGCTAGGCTAAAGTAGAGGCTTAAGCTTAAGCTGAAGTCTAAACTAAATAGCTGTTGCAGCAAAAGCCTTACAACAAAACTAAACAATTCTTGAGGAATGTAAATTTAATTTAAATTAAGACTATTATGACAAATTTAAATTCTCCAAAAACTTATCTAAAAGTTTTACAATTAGGTAATTTAGAAACCACTCTTGGCAGAGTAACTTTCCCAGAAGAGAAAAGTCTGTTTATCGCCGGAGCTGGTTGTGTTGGTTTAGCGCAAGCTCTTGCTTTATTAAAGCAAGGCTTTACGGTTTTTTTACATGACCCTAATCCTTTAAAAGCTTGGGACGCCTCTAAACTTGATTTAAAAGTATTTGCGGTTAACCATGTAAATGCAAGCTTTCTTGAGCAAATAGGTGGTTGGCAAGAAATAGCTGCCCAGCATGTAAATCCTTATGATCAATTAACTCTGCACGTAGGTGAGCAAGAGCAAACAACTTTATTTACTGCAAGCGAAGTAAACCTAAATCAACTTGGGTATATGGTAGAAAATGCTGCCCTAGTAAATGGCTTACTCCAAGCTTGCCAAGCTTATGGAGATAAGTTTGTTTTCTTAGAGCAAGTAGCAGTTGAAAAAGCAGTAAAACGTTTAAGTTCAACGTTTTCTATTGCTGAAAGTTATGCTCCGCAAGCTAAAGATATAAGCTGGGAGATTGCTTTTAGTAACGGTTTAGTATTACAAACTAATCTAGTAATTGCAGCTGACGGAGCAAATTCTTTCTGGCGTAAGCAAGCAAATATCGCAGTTGATATTCATTCTTACCCAACTAAGTGCATGCTAATTGAAATCGAAGGACAAGGCTTAGAAGAGTTTACTCACCTTACTTGGCAACAAGTAGATGCTAATGGTCCTAAAGCTTGGTTACCTGTAAAAGCAAATCATGGTGTCCTTTGCTGGTACGATGAAATCGCAACCATTGATAGCCTTGGTAAACTTTCACCTGAACAGTTAAAAACTAAAATCAAAGACAACTTCCCAGCAGACAAGCTTGGCTCTGACTTTACCGTAAAACAATTTGGTAGTTTTCCTCTAGCACGTCAAAGAGCAAAACACTATTGGCAAAATAATGTGTTACTAGTAGGGGATGCTGCACATACAGTTTCACCATTAGCTGGACAGGGGTTAAATCTTGGTTTACAAGATGTACAATGCCTAGTTCGTCTTTTTGCCGATCACACCTTTACGCAACTAGATGCACTTGGTAAAGCTTATGCCTATGAGCGTTATATCGATAACACTCTAATGCAGGAGTTCTTATCAGCTCTGCATCATACCTATATCTCTCGTTCACCAATTGCCAAAGTCCTACGTGAAAATATGTATCGCGTAAGTGGCATTACGGCAGTAAAACACTATGCTCTTAACTATGCTAATGGTGAGCGCGGTTTACTACGTGGGATTGCAGAGATAGGGCAAAGCGTAATGGCTTTACTTGGTAAGAAATAATTCCAGCTCAAAGCTAAATATATAACCATATAATTAAAACCCCGCCTGTTTGTCTAAACATGGCGGGGTTTAACTTATTGAGCTTTGTAATTGGAGCTCTGTTATTTGAGCTCTGCAATTAGAGTTTAGAGCTCTTCAATTAGAGTTCAGAGCTCTGTTATTGTTAGAGATCTGCAATTGCAGGAGCTTTGCAATGGTTACGCAGTAACATAGTTTTGTAGATTAACGACTTCTTGGCAATAGTAGTCAATTAAGCCTTGTTCATGACTAACTATAATTACCGCGCAGTTTCTTTGCTTACAACTCCTAATCAGAAAATCCAAAATTTCTCTTTGCGTTAAAGGATCTAAACGACTTGTAATTTCATCAGCAAAGATTACCTTTGGCTCAAAAAGTAAAACGCGAAGAATAGCTAAACGTTGTAATTCGCCTCCAGATACTTGATTAGCTGTACGTTCAAGGAGTTCTTCTTTGAGTTGGAGTACTTTTAAAAGTTCTGGAATTAAAGAGGCATTAAGTTGATGACGATTTATTACATCTTGCAGTAAAATAGCAAGTTTTACATTAGGAGCAAAAGAGCTAATAGGATCTTGATAGAGCTTGAGAATTTGTGGAACTTTACGCTCGGGAAGATGCCAAGTAATAGAACCACTTTTTGCTTTGAGCAAACCACATAAAGCATCACCAACACTAGATTTACCTATTCCTGAAGGACCTACAATTCCCAGTACTTGACCAGCCTGTATAGAAAAACTTAACCCCGCAAAGAGTTCTCGCTTATTACGAGCTAAAGTTAGGTTTGCAACCGTACAAATAGTCTGCTTCTGGTTATCTTGGACATTTTGCTCTTGCGTTTGCTCTGGTGCTTGTTGCTCTAGAGTTTGCTCTTGAGTTTGCTCTTGCGTTTGCTCTGGTGCTTGTTGCTCTAGAGTTTGCTCTTGAGTTTGCTCTT
>NZ_NRHC01000081.1 GCF_003585885.1 Psittacicella hinzii
GAAAACGGGAAAATAGGCTAAATGACGGTAACGATAAATCTTTAGTACCTTTAAATGATGAACAAAATAATATAATCCGAGTTCTTAATTTAAGTATTAAGTAAGAAAAGGCAGTAGTTACTTAACTACTGCCTTTTACTTATGACTATAAAAATTACGGATTTGGGGATAAAATACTGCAAAGCAGGGTAAAACACAGCAAAGCAGGCTTTTACATCTATACAGCAGGTACATAATGGAAAATAGGAGCGCTTATTAGCGCTCCTATTTTGATTTATAGTAATGGTGATGAGTCTGGAGATATTATTTCACAGTTAAAGTTACTTTACCAACACCTGAACCATATTCAACTTCCCAAACACCTTTTTCTAAGTGTGGAGGGAAATTAAAGGTACCAGATGATACACGTAAACCTGCTTTAAAAGTAAGACCTTGTTCGTGTAATTTTTTAACAAGCCATTGTAAAGAGTTTAATGGGTTATTTAATACTTCAGCAGAAACACCTGTAGCTACTTCACGACCATCGTGAGTTAAACGCATTTCAACTTTTGCTAAGTCATCAACACTTGCAAATAACTCGCTTGTATTGTGTTCTTGACCAAATACTACATAACCGCCTACAGAACCGTCAGATACAACTAAATGTTTCTTTAAGCTTGGGAACCAAGAAGAGAAGCGAGCGTCAGGTACTTCTAAACCACCAGCTACAGTTGTTTTACGAGCTAAATCTTCTAAAGTATCAGTAGGAAGTAGATCTTCTTTAGCAGTAAATACTAACTCACATTCTACTAGAGCTTCGTTTAAGTTAGCTAGTTCTAAAGTAGCTGGACCTTGAACAAAGCGAGTTTGTTCTAAAGCACCATACAATGGGCTATTTGAATTGAACAACTTCTGAGTGTTTTCAGAGGTTAATGAGACTTTATAGCCTCCAACAGGAGTATCTTTATAAGAGGTGAATTTAGCTTGGACAGCATAAGCTTGATCATCGTCAGCGACTACATCTTGCCAATCTTCTGCATTTAACGCTAAGTTGTTTTTATAAGCGTTAGCTAATTCACTTGCAAATTTTTCTTGTTGCTCTGTTAATTTAGGTAAATTTAAATTTGTCATATTGAACCTCGACATGCCTTACATAAGTTAAAAATTTTATTTATTTCTTATATTAAATCTTAAACCGTAAATTTGTGCGCGTCAATATCTAACGATAAAAAAAATTGCTAAAAAGTTATAACTAGTTGTTTTTTAGAAAGTAAGAAGCTTAGAAAACTCTTGGCAGGTAGAAATATACTTCCTTGCAAGATATTAATTAGAAGAAGCTGTAGTAATGAGGTAGATTCGTAGAGGAGAATAATCGGTTGTACTAGCTGGGAAGAATGTGCAGGAAGTGTGGCTAGCAATAAAATTTTGAGAATGTGAAGGAATGAGGTTGTTGAGATTGCTGTGACAAGCGTGATTTGTAGCTTATGAGTAGCTTATAACCTAGCAGAGAAAAGATTTTAAAATGTGGGGTTAAAAATATTTAGAGACAAAAAAAGTAACCAATGAGTTGGTTACGCTGATTTTCAATTTACTTTTAAGTAAAAGAAAAATGGTGGGCCGTGAAGGATTCGAACCTTCGACAAACGGATTAAAAGTCCGCTGCTCTACCGACTGAGCTAACGGCCCAAATAATAGGGTAAAAGAAATGGTGGGTCGTGAAGGATTCGAACCTTCGACAAACGGATTAAAAGTCCGCTGCTCTACCGACTGAGCTAACGACCCAAACTAATAAGGTAGAATGTAATAAGAAAAATGGTGGGCCGTGAAGGATTCGAACCTTCGACAAACGGATTAAAAGTCCGCTGCTCTACCGACTGAGCTAACGGCCCTAATTTTATTTTTATTAGGGCGGTTCGAGTTAATCTCGGCACAGCATCATTAAAGTTGGCTGCTACTCTCGTCCTGACCAGGTGCTCTAACTATCTTGCGAGGACTCGAACCATTGAAGAAATCTTTTTAAGTTGTCTTTTCAACAACGAGGTCTATTATATGGAATTAATCATTAGAATGCAATACTTAAAAATTTATTTTTTCTTAATCCTTTGAAAATTAGTAATATAAAATTATTGTTTTTTCACTAGAATTTCACTTAAAAATTGAATTAGCCAAGAAAAAATCTAATCTAATGCAATTTTTAAGCGATTTTTTTAATTTTTTGAAAAAAAAAATAGATTTTTTAAATCCTATTTCCTATTCATTAGAGCTTCTTGAGAGATGAACTACACAGAAATGCAAGGTGGATAAATTGTACAGCTTTTAATGTAGATCAATTATATAGATAGATCTGTAAAGTAAATTGATTACGTATGACTGTAAGGTAGATCAATGACATAAATTAGTTAATCTTTGATTATTGACGGGGTAAATTTTTTGCAGTTACTCTTCTGAAGAAAATAAAAAAATATTGTTTGAGGTAGAGCAAATAAAGAGTAAAACATTTTTACCATTCTAAGCTGATGAATTAGTAGTTAAAATTATATAAATCTACTTTCAATTTAAAGGAATTAATTTTTCTCTGCACTCAATTTGGAGACGTTTCAGTTAATACTTGTTTGCCAAAATTCTGACATTTTTCGCTTGGTTATTTTCTGTCTAAGAGGTAAAAAAAATCCTTATAGATGTAGATATAGAAAAGACGTAAAAATAAACAATAGACGGAATTTTAGGGAAAAAGATTTTGCTCTTTTTTATCTCTTTTTAAATAAAAGTATTAAAAAAGCTAGAAATAGGTTTATAAGATAATAGTCTGTTAAAGCAAAAAATTATTTTTTTCTTTTTAATTTTATGCTCTATAATGGGAGCTCATTCAATTAAAAGGTATTTTTAACTTAAGAGGTTAAAGATATCCAGATAGTACTATTAAAAGCAAAATTTTAATTAAAATTTGCTGAATTGAATCATCTTTTAAAATCAAATAAACTCATTAACTTATAACTAAAAAGTTGGTAAATCGCTATAAATCTTCTGGTAAAGGTTTATGGCTTTTTTGCCCTTAATCAGAATAAAAACGCCATGATCGAAAATATTTATGTAACTAAACGCGACGGTAGACGTGAACCACTTGATCTTGAAAAAGTACACCGCGTGGTAACATGGGCTGCTGAAGGTTTAAATGATGTTTCTGTATCTTTAGTAGAACTTAGATCTCAAGTGCAGTTTACGGAGGGGATGAAAACCTCTGATATTCATGAATTGTTAATTAAATCAGCAGCTGATTTAATTTCAGAACAAAATCCAGATTATCAATATCTAGCTGCTCGTCTAGCGGTATTCCACTTACGTAAAAAAGCTTATGGTGGTTTTGAACCTCCTCACTTATATGAGCATGTAACTAAATTAGTAAATTTAGGGAAGTACGATAAAGAACTATTAGAAAAATTCTCAAAAGAAGATTTTGAAGTAATGAATGATTTTCTAGTTCATTCTCGTGACCTAGATTTCTCATATGCAGGAGTTAAACAATTAGAAGGTAAATATTTAGTTCAAGACCGTGTAACTAAACAAATTTACGAATCTGCTCAGTTTTTATATGTACTAATTGCTGCAAGTTTGTTTGCTGACTACCCTAAAGAAACGCGTTTAGACTATATTCGTCGTTTCTATGACGCTGCTTCAACATTTAAAATTAGCTTACCTACGCCAATTATGGCTGGGGTACGTACACCAACACGTCAATTCTCTTCTTGTGTATTAATTGAATGTGATGATAGTCTAGATTCAATTAATGCAACTTCATCAGCAATTGTGAAATATGTTTCTCAAAGAGCTGGTATTGGTATCAATGCAGGACGTATCCGTGCAATTGGTTCAAAAATCCGTGGCGGTGAAGCTTATCACACTGGGGTAATTCCTTTCTATAAATTATTCCAAGCTGCAGTTAAATCTTGTTCACAAGGTGGGGTACGTGGTGGTGCTGCTACAGTGTTCTACCCATTATGGCACCGTGAAGCACGTGAGCTTTTAGTACTAAAGAATAACCGTGGGGTAGAAGATAACCGTGTACGTCAATTAGATTATGGGGTACAAATTAATGGTTACTTATACAACCGTTTAAGAACTAAAGATGGCGTGATTTCATTATTCAGCCCTTCTGAAGTTCCTGGGTTATATGATGCTTTCTTTGAAGATCAAGAAGAGTTTGCACGTTTATATGAACAGTATGAAAAAGATACTTCAATTCCTCGTGTAACTGTTCCAGCTGTTGATCTATTCTCTTCATTAATGCAAGAGCGTGCTTCAACTGGTCGTATCTACATCCACAACGTAGATAACACCAATACTCACTCTGCATTTAATAGTAAAAAAGCACCAATTCGTCAATCTAACCTATGTTTAGAGATTACGTTACCAACTAAACCTTTAAACAGCATTTATGACGAAGAAGGTGAGATCGCTCTATGTACTCTATCTGCATTTAACTTAGGTGCGTTAGAAAACTTAGACGAACTAGAAGAATTAGCGGACTTAGTAGTACGTGCATTAGATTCTTTAATTGATTATCAAAACTACCCAATTAAAGCTGCAGAAATCTCTACGCTACGTCGTCGTTCTTTAGGTATTGGCGTAATTAACTATGCTTACTACCTAGCTAAAAATGGCGTGAAATATAGTGATGGTTCTGCTAAAGATTTAACGCACCGCACTTTTGAAGCAATTCAGTATTACTGCTTAAAAGCTTCAAACCGTTTAGCAAAAGAAAAAGGTGCATGTGAATACTTTGGTGATACAACTTACGCTCAAGGTCTATTACCAATTGATCACTATAATAAAAACATTGATAAAGTTCACCCTGGTGATTTAGTTTACAATTGGGAAGAATTACGTACTGATATCGCTCGTTGGGGTTTACGTAATTCTACGTTAACTTCATTAATGCCTTCAGAAACTTCTTCACAAATCTCAAATGCAACTAACGGTATTGAGCCACCACGTGGTTTTGTTACGATTAAACAATCAAAAGACGGTATCTTACGTCAAGTAGTTCCTGAAATTGATAAATATCGTAATAGCTATGAATTACTATGGACATGGCCTGATAACCGTGGTTACCTAGAATTAGTTGGGATTATGCAAAAATTTGTTGACCAATCTATTTCAACAAATACTAACTATGATCCTGCAAAATTCCCAGGTAACAAAGTACCAATGCAACAATTATTAAAAGATCTATTACTTTGTCATAAACTTGGTATTAAAACTCTTTACTACCATAATACAAATGACGGTGCTTCAGATCGTACTGATGACGATTGTGTTGGCGGTGCATGTAAGATTTAATTTTTATGAGGATTGCTTTTTAAGCTAGAGGGATAGCCCAAGTAATTGAGAAGATAAACAGAAAGGAAGAACTCTAGAAGTAAAGAATGGAGTTTATCTTCTCGAGCTTGCTTGGAAAGTTGATCAATTTAGTCTAAAAGGCATTCTCACACTTTCACTCTAATAGATAAGGAATATTTATGGCTTATACAACCTTCTCGCAAACTAAAAACGACCAGTTAAAAGAACCAATGTTTTTTGGGCAAAACGTTAACGTTGCTCGTTATGACCAACAAAGATACCCTATCTTTGAAAAACTAATTGAAAAACAATTATCATTTTTCTGGCGTCCTGAAGAAGTGGATGTAACTCGTGACCGTATTGATTACAATTCTTTACCAGATCATGAGAAACATATTTTTATTTCAAATTTAAAATATCAAACTCTATTAGATTCAATTCAAGGTCGTTCCCCAAACGTAGCTCTATTACCTCTAGTTTCTATTCCTGAATTAGAGACTTGGATTGAGACTTGGACTTTCTCTGAAACAATTCACTCACGTTCATATACGCACATTATTCGTAACATTGTAAATGATCCAGGTGAAGTATTTGATGATATCGTAACTAACTCTGAGATTGTAAAACGTGCACGTGATATCTCAAAATATTACGATGATTTAATTCGTGATACCATGCTTTGGACTATTTACGGTGAAGGTGAATATGAAGTTGATGGTGAGAAAATTCAAGTAACTTTACGTAAACTTAAAAAAGAACTTTATTTATGTCTACATTCAGTAAATGCTCTTGAAGCTATTCGTTTCTACGTTTCATTTGCTTGTTCATTTGCTTTTGCTGAACAAAAACGTATGGAAGGTAATGCGAAAATCATTAAATTAATTGCACGTGATGAAGCATTACACTTAACTGGTACGCAACACATTATCAACTTAATGCAACAAGGTGATGGTGATCCGGAAATGGCTGAAATTGCAAAAGAATGTGAGCAAGAAGCTTATGATCTATTCTTAGCAGCAGCTAACCAAGAAAAAGAATGGGCTGAATACCTATTTAAAGATGGCTCAATGTTAGGTCTAAACAAACAAATTCTGCAAGAATATGTTGAATATATTACTAACATCCGTATGGAAGCGGTAAACTTACCATTACCATTTGCAAAACGTTCTAATCCAATTCCATGGATGAATAACTGGTTATCATCAGAGAACGTACAAGTAGCGCCACAAGAAACAGAAATCTCTTCATACTTAGTTGGTCAAATTGATTCTAAAGTAAATGTTGATGATTTAAGTTTTGACGATGACGATCTATAATTAAATAAAGAGGAGAGAAGCTAAGCTTCTCTCCTCTTTACGTTTACGTGATTTACCCTATTCTCCCGA
>NZ_NRHC01000082.1 GCF_003585885.1 Psittacicella hinzii
AACTGTGACTTAGCCATTTTAAAATTTTCCTTTAATTAAAAATTAAATTAAATTAAGTTAAGTTAAATAAAATTATTTAGCTTTACGAGCTTCAATAACTGCTTCAGCAACGTTACGTGGAGCTTCGTTATATTTTAAGAATTCCATTGAATATGATGCACGACCTTGTGTTTGTGAACGTAAGTCTGTTGCATATCCAAATAATTCTGAAAGTGGAACTTGAGCTTTGATTTTCTTAGCCATTGGGATATCTTCCATACCCTCAACTAGACCACGACGACGGTTTAAGTCACCGATTACATCACCCATGTACTCTTCTGGAGTCTCTACTTCAACTTTCATGATTGGTTCTAATAATACTGGTTGTGCTTTAGCAAAACCTTCTTTGAATGCCATAGAACCAGCTAATTTGAACGCCATTTCTGATGAGTCAACATCGTGGTATGAACCATCGTATAGAGTTACTTTAACGTCTACGATAGGGTAACCAGCTAACACACCATTACCGATTTGTTCTTGAACACCTTTATCAACCGCTGGGATGTATTCTTTAGGAACCACACCACCCACGATAGCGTTCACGAATTCGTAACCTTTGTTTTCTTCTAAAGGTTCAATACGTAAGTATACGTGACCATATTGACCACGACCACCTGATTGACGAACGAACTTACCTTCTTGTTCTACAGAACCACGAATTGTTTCACGGTAAGATACTTGTGGTTTACCAACGTTTGCTTCAACTTTGAACTCACGACGCATACGGTCAACGATGATATCAAGGTGTAACTCACCCATACCTGCGATGATAGTTTCACCTGACTCTTCATCAGTGTAAACACGGAAAGAAGGGTCTTCTTGAGCTAGACGACCTAAAGCAATACCCATTTTTTCTTGGTCTGATTTAGTTTTAGGTTCAACAGCAACGTTAATTACTGGCTCAGGGAATTCCATTCTTTCTAGGATGATAGGCTTGCTCATATCACAAATTGTATCACCTGTGATTACGTCTTTAAGACCGATTGCCGCAGCGATATCACCAGCGCGAACTTCTTTAATTTCTTCACGTTTGTTAGCGTGCATCTGAACGATACGACCAATACGCTCACGTTTTTCTTTAACTGAGTTTAATACTGTATCACCAGAGTTAACAACACCAGAGTAAACACGGAAGAATGTTAAGTTACCAACGAATGGGTCTGTAGCAATTTTGAATGCTAAAGCAGAGAATGGCTCATCATCTGAAGCGTGACGAACGTCTTCTTTACCATCTAATGTTTCACCTTTAATTGCAGGTACATCTGTAGGTGCTGGTAAGAATTCAACTACAGCGTCAAGCATTGCTTGAACACCTTTGTTCTTGAACGCAGAACCACATGTCATTAGAATGATTTCGTTAGCTAAAACACGTTGACGTAATGCAGCTTTGATTTCTTCTTCAGTTAACTCTTCACCACCTAGGTATTTTTCCATTAACTCTTCATTAGCTTCAGCTGCAGCTTCAATCATGTTGTTGTGCCATTCTTCAGCTGTTTCTTGTAACTCAGCTGGAATATCTTCAAGAGTATATGACATACCTTGATCTTCTTCATTCCAGTTGATAGCTTTCATTTTGAAAAGATCAATAACACCTTTGAAGTTTTCTTCAGCACCAATTGGAATTTGAATTGGAACAGCATTACCGCCTAAACGGTTTTTAACTTGTTCAACTACACGGTAGAAGTTTGCACCAGTACGGTCCATTTTGTTAACGAACGCGATACGTGGAACTTGGTATTTGTTAGCTTGACGCCATACTGTTTCAGATTGAGGTTGAACACCACCAACCGCACAGTACACCATTACTGCACCATCTAATACACGCATTGAACGTTCTACTTCAATAGTGAAGTCAACGTGTCCTGGAGTATCGATAATGTTGATACGGTGTTTAGGGAATTGTTGACTCATTCCAGACCAGAAACAAGTAGTAGCAGCTGAAGTAATTGTAATACCACGCTCTTGTTCTTGTTCCATCCAGTCCATTGTAGCCGCACCATCGTGAACTTCACCGATTTTGTGACTTACACCAGTGTAGAATAAAATACGTTCTGTAGTAGTTGTTTTACCTGCATCGATGTGAGCACTAATACCTATATTACGGTATAGTTCAATGGGAGTAGTTCTAGCCATTTTATCCTCGACTAAATAAAGTTATGAAACTGCTTAATAAGATAATAAATAAATTATTAAGCAGCAAGGAAAGTTTTAGTAGTAAAAAATTACCAGCGGAAGTGAGCGAACGCTTTATTCGCTTCAGCCATACGATGAACGTCTTCACGTTTCTTAACTGCTGCACCTTTATTTTCTAATGCATCAATTAATTCGTTAGCTAAACGATCTGACATAGTTTTGTCATTACGATTTCTAGCTGCATCTTTAATCCAACGCATTGCTAAAGTGTTACGACGAACTGGACGAATTTCTACTGGAACTTGGTAAGTAGAACCACCAACACGACGAGACTTAACTTCCACAGTTGGACGTACTTGTTCTAATGAAGCTTCGAAAGCTTCTAATGGTGATTTTTGACTGTGTTGAGCTAATTTCTCTAACGCAGTGTAAACGATTTTCTCAGCGATAGATTTTTTACCATCTACCATGATTACATTAATAAATTTTGCTAATACTTCTGAACCAAATTTTGGATCTGGAAGAATTTTACGTTGACCAATTACGCGACGACGTGGCATGGTTAATTTCTCCGTTTAATATTCAGGTTAATCCAAAACTCATTAAAATTAAAACATTGTAACCTTAATGGAGCTTTGATGAAAAATAATGTTAATTTATATTTTTAATTTATGTTTGGCCTTACTATACGGAAAATATTAAGATTTAGGTCTCTTAACACCGTATTTAGAACGACCTTGTTTACGGTCTTTAACACCTGCACAGTCTAAAGCACCGCGTACTGTGTGGTAACGCACACCTGGTAAGTCTTTAACACGACCACCACGGATTAAAACAACGCTGTGCTCTTGAAGGTTGTGACCTTCACCACCGATGTATGAAGTAACTTCGTAACCATTTGTTAAACGAATACGACATACTTTACGTTGTGCTGAGTTAGGTTTTTTAGGTTTTGTTGTAGAAACACGAGTACAAACTCCACGTTTTTGCGGGCACGCTTCTAACGCTGGAACTGTACTTTTAACAACCTTTTTAACGCGTGGTTTACGCACTAATTGGTTAATAGTTGCCATAATTTTATGAGCTCCATTTAGATTAAAATTTATATATTGGACTTAACATCCAAAACAAACTGCCGATATTATACATCATTTTTTTCTTTTATTCAGCTTTTTTTGTGTTATTTTAGAAAAAAGTTACTACTATAATTAAAATTACATATGGTCAAAGTTATTTACGAAAACGATATTAAATATAATTTAGATACAGCTACTCTTGATGAAATAAAAAATTGGCCACATAGTAAATTAATCGAATATCATTTAGAGCCGAAAAAGCTTTCAAGAGAGGATCTTGCTATTATTCGCTCAACCGCCTATTCTAAACTTATAAGTAGACACAAATTCACTTATGACACAGAATACTCCTCTCAAACCTTTGTGCTTTTTATTCGCAAATTGATTGTATTTCCTGTACTCTTTACATTCTTAGGTTTCTTATTTGGTTACTTTACTTACTTTAGGGCTACAGACTTATTTACTAACATAAATTATTTAAGTATTTTTTATTTTTTATTTTCCTCTGCAGTTTATTTTGCTTCTTTATTCGCACTACAAATTGTAACTAATCAGATCTTCCTAAATAAATTAAAAAATAGCGGTCGCTTACTGTTTCCTAATGAACTTTATCAAGGTTTGACTGCTAAATTTATTCTATCTTGGTTAATTATCCAAGTTTTTATCCACTTAACTATGTATCTATTAACAACGATTTAACTCTAGAGAATTTATTTTTAACCTGACGTAATTTAATTTACTTAGCATAAATTTTTCTATCTAGAGTAATACTTTTTTGCGAACGTATAGAGAGGGGAGTGATCACACTCCCCTCTCTTATTTTAAGCCTTATAAATCCATTTGTATTGCTTTAAGGTTTGCTCTAGTTCAACTTGCGATAAATTAGAATATTCAAATTCAATATTACTAAATAATTCTAGCTTACCTTCATCTATAAGCTTTATAATCCTATTGAGCACTTTTTCGTCACAAAACTCTTTGGTTATGATAAATTTAATTAACTTTTCACTTTCATACTCATGAGTGAACATTGCCCACTGAGTATATAAAGTTTTGCACTTTTCTACTAACTGCGCAACATACTTTTGCGCAGATAAGTCTTGCGCCAAATGATCTCCTAAAATTATATTGTACACTTCAGGATCTGTTTCTTTTACTCTCAGCAGTTGCTCAATATTGCTAATATCTATTAAGTTCAAAATCCCTTTATTAAGGAATATAACTTCACAATTATCTTCATAAGCAAAAATAAAGCTCAGCATCATATGACCAGCTTGTCTTACGTCAGAAGAATTATCTAGATAGTATTTATTTAAAAGATATGCAGGTACCATTTTCTCCCCTTCTAAACAAATATTTGCTCAATATTATATTTTTCAGAATTAAAAAGATCATGCACCCCTATCTTATCTTCAGGAAGTACAACCCATTCCGTTGCATACCCCCACTCTAATAAGCTTCTAGAGCAACAAATCATTTCTATATTATACTTTCTAATTAACTCTTGAAATTTTAACGCAACAAGTCTAACTTGATGAGAGAACTCTAAAACATTTTGATTAATTACAAGCGGTAGCGCTAAATTTTCGACAAAAACCAACACTTTCTCTTTAGGTTCTTGACCACTAGCTATTAAGCTCTGAATATAAACCTCAAGACGTAATAAGTTCTCTTGGATTTGAAAACTTAATGCGCTATGTCTAAAAATAAATAACTTCATTTTGATAGATAAAAAGATGGGAGCTCGAAAGCTCCCATTAAGTTTAATTTAAAGTTTAATCTAATTTTTACAAAGCAAACAGAAAAACTTGCGTCCTTAATTAAGATTTAATTAGAAGACTTTTTTCTTCTTGTAGTTTTCTTTTTAGAAGCTTCATCTTCAACTTTTTCAACTTTTGCTTTTGTTGCTTTAGATTTTTTACTTTTAGCTTCAACAGTTTCATCTTCTGCTACTTGAGTAGCTTTAACTGTCTTTTTTGCTTTCGTTGTTTTAGTTTTATTAGAAACTACTGCTTCTAAATCTAATTCAGCTTGACTTTTCTTCGCTGGACGTTTTTTATCGCCAAAAACTATATCAATAACTTCATCAATAGTTTCTACTGGATAGAACTGTAGTTCATCTTTAATACTTTGAGGAACTTTGTATAAATCAGGTTCATTAGATTTCGGTAGAATAATGTGTTTTACCCCATTACGATGTGCAGAAATAACTTTTTCTTTTACCCCACCGATACGTAAAACATCACCGTGAAGTGAAATTTCACCAGTCATACCTATATCCATCGCGATAGGTTTACCTGTTAATGAAGAAATTAAACATGTAGTTATCGCTGAACCAGCAGATGGACCATCTTTATTGATACCAGCATTTGGGAAGTGCACGTGGAAATCAAATTTAGAATAAAAATCTGGCTCTAAGTCAAATTGCTTATATCTTTGACGAATAACCGTAATTGCTGCACGGATACTTTCTTTAATCTGATTACCTAACGAACCAGTTGCAGAAATCTCACCTTTACCCACAGGAGTCGCAGCTTCAATTGGTAAAACATCACCACCAGATTGTGTCCAAGCAAGACCTGTAATTTGACCTACAAAAGATTTAGATCTAAACTCAACCTGTTCTACATTAGATTCGTTTACAACAGGACCTAAAACTTTTTGAATTAACTCTTGATCTACTTTAATTACAGAATCACCTTGTTCAACAATTTGCTTAATTGAGTAACGGATAACCCTTTCAATTCGGCGTTCTAATGAACGCACACCAGGTTCATTTGTGTAACCGTCAATGATTAAATTAATCATTGCATCAGGGAACTCAATTTCTCCATCTTTTATCGCATTTCTTCTGTAAAGCTTACCAAGAATATGAGTTTTAGCAATTTGGAACTTCTCATCACGAGTATAAGAGCCTAAATCGATAATCTCCATACGATCAAGAAGAGCCGGAGGAATGTTATAACTATTAGCTGTAGCAATAAATAATACTTTTGAAAGATCGTAATCAATCTCTAAGTAATTATCAACAAATTTATTGTTTTGCTCTGGATCTAAAACTTCTAATAACGCTGCAGCTGGATCACCACGGTGATTTGAGGTTAATTTATCAATCTCATCTAATAAGAATAAAGGATTGTTTACCCCTACCTTAGATAAATGACTAATAACTTTACCTGGTTGTGAACCAATATAAGTTCTACGGTGTCCACGAATCTCTGCTTCATCAGAAATACCACCTAGAGCCCAACGAGTGTATTTTCTTCCAGTTGCTTCTGCGATAGATTTACCTAAAGATGTTTTACCAACACCAGGAGGCCCTATTAAACAAAGTACTGGAGATTTAGCAACATCAACACGCGATAGAACTGCTAAATATTCTAAGATTCTTTCTTTAACATCAGCTAAACCAAAGTGATCTTGATCTAAAATCTCGCGAGATTTCTTTAAATCGATACTTTTTAGCTCTTCTCCTTTATAAGGAGTCTTTAATAACCACTCAACGTAGTTTTGTTGCATGTAATATTCTTGCGAGTTAGAAGGAATAATTTCTAAACGCTGAATCTCATTGCGAATCTTAGCATAAAGATCAGGTAAAGTATCTTCGATTTTTAGATTATCTAGCTTTTGTGTAAATTTATCGGTATCACTTTCTTCTGCTTCAGAATTTAACTCTTTTTTCAGAGCACGGATCTGCTCTCTAACATAATATTTACGTTGAGCAGTTTCCATATTCTTACGTACGTTATCTTGTAACTCAAGATCAAACGCGTCACGTTTTAATAGGAATTCTAAATGAGAAATTAAGAAAATGTATCTGTAGTAAAGAGTAGGCTCTTTCGCAAAAGCATTTGTCACTCTTGAAGATAATCTTAAACTAGTCAGCACAGTATAAACATATTGCTCATACGGATATTCTAGATTGATTAATCTTTCAATCTCTGTAGAATCATAATTGTTTATTCTACTAAATGAAAATACTGTTTGTTTTAACTTTGTAACTGCAAAAGCTTGAGTTCTTTCTGATACTACTTGATCATCTTCATTAAAGTCTCTTGCATTACTTGAATTTAATTCAAACTCTGACAATTTAACAGGTGCAAATAAACCACTAACCTCTTTCTTACTTGCCTCTGCTTCTTTTTTGTAGGTTAAGTTAGCAAATTGAAACGTACCTTCAGCTAAAACTTTCACAACTAAAGATAGTTGACCTGTCACTCCTTCAGCCTTTAAGCCTTCAACTTGACAGATAAAGCCATAGTTTCCTAGGTTTGTCGCAAAACTTGAAGGACGTTGAGCAACCTCTGCTAGATCTTTCGGAATATATTTTTCATCTGAAGGAACTAATAAGAAGTTCTTTAGCAGACTAGCTTTTTCTGAGGTAAAAGTTTCAATACCGTAAGTTTTAATTAGCACATCATCTAATGCCTTACTAGAAAACTCTTTGGTCTCAGTTACATATAACGTTTCATATAGAGTCTCTACTGGAGCAAAAACTACAGGTAAATCTTCTACAAACTTAGCGTCTAATTTAATCTGCTCACTTGCTTTGTCTGATTTTGCAACTCTTTTACTTGCGGTTTTATTTTGTTTTTCAATGTCTTGATCTTTTTTCTTGTTAGTAGACATTACTTAGAATCCTTAAGGCTACATCTATACCTTTAGCCTATTTTTTCTATATATTTGTTTATCTTTTTTGTCATCTTTATATTAACACGAAAAGCTAGATAAGTTAATAGTTTTCACCAAAATCTCCTCAAAGTAAAAACTGATTTATTCCCATAAAGCTAACGCATATATACTCATATAAAGATAAAAGTCTTCAAAATAATTTATTACTAAAAAATTTAAGTCTATCTAAGCTTTTAAAACTTAATAATGTAAAAATGCTTAGTAATAAATTATTAAAATAAGAGGAAAAAGGTCCGCATAGCAGACCTTTAACCTTCAAATTTTGATCAATTACTGACCATTATTAACTCTTACTAATTCAGAGTAACTCATTGCTGTTTCTTTAACTTTCACTAAAGAATTGAATAATTCAGCAACTTT
>NZ_NRHC01000083.1 GCF_003585885.1 Psittacicella hinzii
AAACGGGAAAATAGGTTAGAATACAAAGTTGTTGATGCGTTTACGCCATACTTCCAATATAGTCATGGTTTCCGTGCGCCATCAGTACAACAACTATACGGTTACTTCCAACGTGGTAACCAACAGTACATCATTGGTAACCCAAGCTTAAAACCAGAAACTTCTCGTAACTTCGAGTTAGGTTTCAAAGGACAAACTGCTGACTTTAACTACCAAGTTACAGGTTTTGTTAATAAGTACAAAAACTTTATTAGTCGTCGTATAGACCGTACTACAGATTCTGGTTATGCTTACTTCTCTTACGCTAACCAAAAAGATGCAAAAATCTACGGTTTTGCTGCTAATGGTAAGGTAAAATTCTACAACAACTACCATGTATTTGCGTCAATTGCTTATGCTAAAGGAAGTCAAACTGATGATCTAGGTGTTTATTCATCAATGAACTCAACAGATCCGTTAAAAACTTCTCTAGGTTTTAGCTACGAAACTCAAGTATGGGGTGGTAAAGTTACTTGGAACTGGACTGATAAACGTGATACTAAAGATCTAAACGTTGGGGCAAATATGTACAACCCAACCAAAGCTTACTCAACAGTTGATTTAGATTTTTACTGGAAACCACTTAAGTCTCTAACTCTAGGTGCGGGAATTTCGAACCTATTTGATACTAAATATGTAGATTGGTCTAATATCTCTTACTACTACACTAACTTCTTTGAAGCAAATGGTGGAGTATCTGGAGTTACAGAAGCTAACGCGGATTCATTTACAGAACCAGGTCGTACTTTCTACGTAACTTTACGTTATGACTTCTAATCTAATTACGTTATGACTTCTAATCTAAATTTGTAGAAGTTACCTTAGCGCTAAGGAAGTTTTGCTTTTACTTAGCGCAAACCTCTAATTCTCATATCTTGGAAAGGTTGCAACTTTTGTTGCAACCTTTCTTTGGTTTTGTGATTTTGTCGCTTGGGATTTTAGGATTTTACGATGATAGCTAATGTAGCTATTCATTGGTTGGTTTTGTAGTTTTGTGATTATAGCTAAGGTAGCTACTGCTTGTCTTTTTTCTTAACAAACTGGAAGCAAGCAACGCCAACTATTTGTATGGTTTCTAGGAAATCCTTGAAATGGTATACATTAGGTTCAAATGGTTGGGTAATAGTAATGGCAAACTTTACCATTTCGTTGTCTATTTTATGTTCTTGGGTTTGGATATATGAAAGAGTTTCTATTGAGTGGTCAGGGTCAATAATAAGGTACAAACCATCACCAATAAATTTGTCTATTTTAGTAAACCTTATAATATCTCCAGGAGTAGTTTGGTTAAATAGACTGTCATTATTTATCTCTACATCAATGAGTTCTCCACAATAAATTTCTCCCATGGAGGTCACTTGAGGAGGAAGTCTATTGTTATAAAGTTTTGCATTATATTCTTCTATTGGGAAAGATGTGATGATCTTTAACGGTCTTTTTCTATTTATGCTTGGAGTATTTTTCTTATTGTGAATATCTCTGTTAAAACCTTTAGTAAACTTTTTAACCTCTTCTGGGGGACAAACTTTGTCAAGAAAATTTAAAAAGTTTTCATCTCTTAGTAAAGATCTTTTCTCTAGCAGTTTTTTCTCAAGACAATACTCAATAAAAGGAAGATAATTAGCGCCTCGCAAGTCAAAGCGTAAACTAAGAGCATCTAGAACATTTTGAGCAATAGTTGAGTTAGTGCGTACGTTATCGGTATAGGAGGGAACAAAACCTAATTCAACAGAGAACTTACTGCCCATGACATTAAAGTATCGGTAGGCTTCAAGGACAAACTGATGAATCGCAGATCTATCTAAGCAGATAAACTTAGTGAGGTATGACTGTTTTGTTCTCAAGTCTTGAGATTGCACCATTTTGATACTAGCGAAATCAAGTTTGGGTGAGAGGAGCTGATTAAAGTCTATGGCATAGATGTCACAAAACATCATGAGTTGGCTACTTGTAACGGTTCGTTTAAATTTGGCAGATAAGCAGGAGTTAGCTGCAACTATATCTTGCATAGTTGTCTTGTTACTCTTAGCGATATTTTTTACAATATCGACATTACTAAGTCCCTCGATAAGCTCACCTGTACCATGGTACCAAGCTAAAATTCGTTTAGTCTGTTCTTTGTCTACTTGAGACATCTTTTGAAATAAATTTTCAGTTGCTTTGCGCATGCTGTTAGTCCTGATTTATTGGTCTTTACTTATCTTATTATATAAAGAATTGTTAGCAACTGTATAAATGATATTTTCTCTTTAGTGAAGATAAGTGGGAATAAGCGAGGATAAGCCAAGATAGTCGAAGATAAGCGAAGATTAGCGATGATTAACTAATAAAAAATTGCTCAAAATTCTCTAAATTGTCCTATAATATAATTACCCCACTGGGGTTTTAACTAAAAGAAGAATAATCAAAAGTTAGCTCTTTTGCTTTAGAGATCTTGGAATTTTTGTAAAGCTAAAACTTAGAGCTTTGGTCTTCTTTGAGGTCACAGGTAATTTACTTGCATACCCAAAATTTTTTTTACTAGGTTTTAGTGATCCCATTAAGGTTTAGAAGGTTAATCTTCTAAAACAATAGGCTTTGTTATTGGCTTTTTTGGGTTCCTAAAAGGAAGAGGGAAATGAAGGTAATGGTTTTAGGGAAAAACATACAGCTACGGATCGATGTATGCCTAAATACTGTTACATATTAGCAGTATACTTTTAGTATCCTTCAATTAGTTAGATAAAAGTAGTTAGTTTCCCGTGACTACTTTTGATAAAGAACTCAGAAACTTCGGTTTCTGAGTTTTTCTTTTGTTCAAAATTTGGGAGGTTCAGGCTGGATCAGATTGGTAGGCAGGAACAGCGTTGGAAATTTGTAATAGTAATAGGGGGTGCGTTTAGTTAATTTTGTTTAAGTGTTTCTTAGGTTCTTCTGTATATCCCCGTATATCCCCTTTAAGATACTTTTTTATAGGAGTTAAACGAGGGTAAAACTGACTGTTTTATTAATAACAGGGGAGGATACTCAAGTTTATTTTTACATAATTCATAAGTTTTTTACTAATATATTTGTCGAGATTTAGACGTAAATACTGATAAAAATAATAAAATTATGCAATTTTTTAAAATTTTTACTTTAAAAAATAAAAATCGAGCGGTATAATATACGTGTAAAAAAATAGAAACAAAAAATAAACAAAAGGAAACTAAATATTTATGTCTGAACAAAGATTTACAAATAGTTTAATCAATACTTTTACTAGAGCGCAACAAATTGCTGACCAAGCACAGCATGCGCAAGTAACAGACTTACACTTAATGAAAGCGGCTTTAGAAAGCCAAGCAAATCCTCTATCTAGCTTACTAAGCACTATGGGGGTTAACCTTGCAACTGTAAGCCAAGCTGTAGAACAACGTTTAGGATCTCTACCAACAGTAAGTGACAACTCAATGCAAAAAGATGCGGACTCGATTTTAAGTGCGCACTTTAATCGTGCATTAGTTTTAACTTCACGTTTTGGGGATAAATATGCTTCGCTAGAGTTATATTTATTAGCAGTGGTTGAAGATACAAATCACAATAATGTGTTACGTAATATTTTCTTATCTTTACCACAAAAAGATGATTTCACTGCAAAAAATATTGAAGCAACAATTAAATTCTTACGTCAAGGTCGTACAGTAGATTCTTCAGACGACAATGCTTTAACTGATGAAGTAAAAGCTTTCTTAACTGACTTAACAGAATTAGCGGAACAAGGTAAACTTGATCCTGTAATTGGTCGTCACGAAGAGATCAACCGTTCTTTACAAATTCTTCAAAGAAGAAGTAAAAACAACCCAGTACTAATTGGTAAACCTGGGGTTGGTAAAACTGCAGTAGTTGAAGGTATTGCTCAATTAATTGTTAAAGGTGATGTACCTGAAAGCTTAAAAAATGCTCGTATTCTTAGCCTTGACTTAGGTGCATTAATGTCTGGTACCCAATACCGTGGTCAATTTGAAGAGAAAATCAAAAAAATGTTAGATGCTTTAAAAAGCTCTTCAACTAACGTTATTCTTTTCATTGACGAGTTACACCAAATTGTAGGTTCAGGTAAAACTGGTGATAGTGCGATGGATTTAGGTAACTTATTAAAACCAGCACTTTCACGTGGTGAAATTCACTGTATTGGTGCAACTACTTTAAATGAGTACCGTCAATACATTGAAAAAGATTCTGCACTTGAACGTCGTTTCCAAAAAGTAATGGTGGAAGAACCAAGTGTTGAAGATACTGTGAATATTCTTCGTGGTTTAAAAGAAAGATATTCTTTACACCACAAAGTGCAAATTACAGACTCTGCAATTGTTGCTGCTGCAGTATTATCTAACCGTTACATTACAGACCGTACTTTACCAGATAAGGCAATCGACTTAATCGATGAAGCTGCGTCAAAAATCAGTATGGAAATTTCTTCTGAACCAACGCAAATGATTCGTTTACGTAATGCGATTGATGAGTTAAAAATCTCTCAATTTGCTTTAAGTAAAGAAGAAGATGAAGAAAGTAAAAAACGTTTAGCAAAAATTGAAGTTGAGATCCAAACTAAAGAACAAGAATATGATTCTTTAAAAGAAGTTCTTAACTCAGAAAAATCTCGTTTAAATGCAGATCAAGATCTCAAAATCAAATTAGAGAAATTAAAATTAGAAGCTGAGCGTGCACAACAAGCTGGTGAATATGAAGTTGCTTCACGTTTACGTTACCAAGATATTCCTGCTTTAGAAAAACAACTAGAGCAATTAGGTAATGAAGACTTTGATTACCAACTAATTCGTACGCGTGTAACTGAAAAAGAAGTTGCGGAAATAATTAGCCAACAAACTGGTATTCCTTTAAGTAAGTTACAACAATCTGAAAAAGAAAAATTATTAAATCTTGAAAATGTACTTGGTGAGTATGTAATTGGTCAACCAGAAGCTATTCAGGTAGTATCAAATGCGGTACGTCGTTCACGTGCACATATCCAAGATGATAAAAAACCATTAGGTAGTTTCTTATTCTTAGGTACTACAGGGGTTGGTAAAACTGAGTTAGCTAAAGCACTTGCATATCAATTATTCGATAATGATGAAAATATCGTACGTATTGATATGTCAGAGTACATGGAAAAACACACAGTTTCTCGTTTAATCGGGGCTGCACCTGGTTACGTAGGTTACGAAGAAGGTGGTCAATTAACTGAAGCTGTACGTCGTAATCCTTATTCAATTGTGCTCTTTGACGAAGTGGAAAAAGCACACCCTGATGTGTTTAACGTATTCTTACAAATCCTTGATAATGGTCAATTAACAGATGGTCAAGGTCGTGTAGTTAACTTCCGTAATACAGTTATTATCATGACTTCGAATATTGGTTCTCGTGAGATTATGGAGAACTCTGATTTACCATATGAAAAATTACGTGATATGGAATTAGAGATCTTAAAACAATATCTCAAACCAGAGATCTTAAACCGTATCGATGATATTGTTGTCTTCCACCCATTAGCAAAAGAAGACATGAAACGCATTGCGCAAATTCAAATCAATCGTTTAAATTCGCGTTTACGTTATCAAGAACTTTTATTAAAAGTGGAAGATGGTGCGTTAGACTTCTTATGTGATGTAGGTTATGATCGTGAGTTTGGTGCACGTCCATTAAAACGTGTAATTACTAACTACATTGAGAACCCATTATCTCGTCTAATTATTAGCGGTCAAGCTCCTGAACATTCTTATGTGATTGTTGAGCGTAACTCAAGCTATGTAGATGAAGATACAACTCCTGATGTTGAACCATTAGTATTCAAAGTTGAACCAGCTTCTCCACATGAAGTGTTCTTCTAAGAGAAGTCTTAGTTAAAGATCTTGGATTTTTCTAACCTACCAAGATTGGAAAAGTAAGATTGGCAACAGTCAAATAAGAAAGAGGCATGAACTAAATGTTCATGCCTCTTTTCTATGTGTAAAATTTGCTAATGGATTTTGTAGGACAAGAAACTTTGCAGGACAAGGAATTTTGCAAGGCAAGGAATTTTGCAGGGCAAGGAATTTTTTCTTGCCAGTTAAATGAGCAAAAAATATTAATCACTTTCATTCTGCCTTAAGGTAAGGAGGCTAATCTATATTGCTAAAGTCTGCACTTTATTGATTTTTTCACATATAAATATGTGATTGAAAGCCTATATTCGTATTTAAATAATGTATAATAAATAGGTATCTATATAATTATGCTCACTTTTTGAAAAGTCAAGTAAAACTAGCCAATATATACTAGGGTTCTATATATTGGTATTGATAAAAACTCCGTGGTAACGGATCATCATTATAAGTTTACCTTTGTAGATGTTGAGAGATTTATATCATCAACTCCTTAAGAAATTACAATATACATTCTCAATTTACACATATGTGTATAATTTTTTGTAGTCATAATTAATAGAAAGTTGTAACAATATCTTTTTCAAGAAAATTTATTTTAACTGTACTCGTTAATATTTATATCAATGAATGTAATTTGTAAATTTAATTTTAGTATTGAGTCTTGGAATTTTGCCTTAAATCGTGAAGTGGCAGAGCACGAATGGAAAGAAGAGGCTTCTTATTGGTACGAACAAATTCAAACGCGTGAATCGATAAAACCGAAATTAGATTTTCTTCCATTAGCACAGAGACGCAGATTAAATAATGAAGCTCGTTTAATGTTTGAAGCAGCTTGGGATTTGACCAATCAAGAGGATAATTATCCTGTCATATATGCTTCTCTTAGAAGTGAAATCAATCGCTCTCTAGAACTAATTCAAAGTTTAGTTACAGAGGGATCAATTTCACCTACTTCTTTTGGTCTTTCAGTGCATAATGCTCTAATTGGTCAATGGTCTATCTTAAAGAAAGTAACACAAGAATCAACAGCCATTAGTAGTCTTTACGAAAATCTTGAAGTTAGCTTATTAAAAGCTTACACTCTTTTGCAAGAGGGACACAAAAAAGTAGTAATCCTCTTAGTTGAGGGAGAGCTTTCTTCGAAGTTTGATTATCGTGAGCAAGACTTACAGTTACCTTTAAGCTATGCCCTTGCGTTGGTTGTTGTTCCTGGTAATGACTATACTTTAACCATGGTTGAAGAAGCTACTTTGCCTCAACCTCCTTTTATCGACAGCAATTTGCTGTTTATTAAATCCCAGAAGTTAGGCTTACAAAGTTGGGATTCTTATGCCCAAGAAAGGAGTTGGAAATGGTGCAAAAATTAGCTTATGGTATAAGACTCATTGGAACTCTTTTTGGTTTTGTTTTCTTTGGGGTAGTTGGCTTTTTGCTAAATATTTATCTGCATTTTCGTTATGCACGTAAATATCCTCATGCTGATTTAAAAACTCAACTAGAAGCGAGAAAATTTGTTAGCAAGATCTGGGGTTTACTAGTTAAGTTTTTAACCTGGAATCGCGTCATAGAATGTCATTTTCATGGAATTGAAAAGCTCGGACGCCCTGGGCAATTAATCTTAGCTAACCATCCAACTTTATTAGATATAGTTATAGTATTTAGTAAGGCTAACACAATTAACTGTATAGTTAAAAAAAGCTTATTAAATAACTACAGCATGCGTGGAGCGATAAAAGCTTGTGGATTTATACCTAATACCGAATCGGAAGATTTGTTAGATACATGTCACCAAGTATTAACCGAGCAAGCTTTACTGATTTTCCCAGAGGGAACTCGTACAGGGGAAGATAACCTTGTTAAGCTTCACCGTGGAGCTGTATCTATAGGTTTAAGAAGTGCCAAAGTTATTACTCCAGTAATTATCAAAGCTAGCCCTCCAAGTTTGAAAAAGAATCAACCTTGGTATCACATTGCCAGAAAAACTGTACGCTACGATATTATTGTCGCTGATGATATTGACCCACAAGAGCGTTTAAAGGAAAAACCTTTACCTTTAGCAGCTCGTAAACTTAACAAAGAACTTGAAGAATTATTTAATCGAGAAACGCAGGAGATTTAATGAGCGATTTAACAACTCAAATTAAACAATTAATTATTGATAGCTTAGCTTTAGAAGACTTAACCGTTGAAGATATCGATGATACCGCTCCATTATTTAGTGAAGAGGGGTTAGGTTTAGATTCGGTTGATGCACTTGAGTTAGGTATTGAGTTACAGAAAAAGTTCGGTGTAACTTTTGATGTAGAAAAGTACAACTTAAATGAACAATTTGCAAATGTGCAAACATTAACTGCGTTTATTCAAAAGTTACAAGCTGAAAAAGCATAGTAGTGATCAAAGTAGATCAAAACAGACAAAAGCAGATTAAAACAGACAAAAAACAGATAAAAACTCAATAGTTTTACATTTAGCTTTATTATTTTCTAACCAAATATTGATTATTTTATGACAGAGATTGAAATTCAAAATATTTTAACAGACGCTCTTGTTGAGTTATTCGAAGTAAATCGCGATGAAATTAATCTAGATACTAATCTTTATGAAGATTTAGATATTGATAGTATTGATGCGATAGATTTAATTGATTACATCAAACGTAAAACTGGTTACAAATTAAACGCTGAAGATTTCCGTACAGTACGTACAGTTAGAGATGTGATTCAAGCTGTAGAAAAAGTACAAAGCCAAGCTACTGCGGATCAAAAATAAATCATTATGCAACCTACCTTTACAGTAATAGAAGAATTAGCGAGTAAATTAAAAACTTTACCGTGGGTAGAACAAGCTGTAGTCTTGCGTCAGCAAGACCAACAGCTTGTTGCTTGGTTAGGTTTAAATGAGGCAGGGATTGAAATTTATAAATCTCAAGGTAGACAAGCTTTAATTGCAGAAGTTGTTTCGAGTTCTCAAGTTGAAATTGACCTATATTACTTAACCCAAGCACAAGCAAATGATTTAACTCCAGCTCAAGTCTTGGAATTTAGTACGCAAAAGCAAACGGAAGTTATTTGGCTGAGCCATACTCAAGAAAATGACTCGTTTACTTTTACTGGACAAGTGCCTTTAGATCTGATTTATTTTCGTGATCATTTTGCGAGTTTTCCTTTGGTACCTGGGGTAGTTTTACTAGGGTGGATAGAAAAGCTAGTACAACAACTTTACCCAGAGATCCCATCTTCACGCAATATAACTAATTTAAAATTCCAAAAGTTCACGAGACCACTTGATCAAGTGACTTTGACAATTAAGCACGAAAGTAATAGAGGCAGAGTGGCTTTTAAAATGACTTCAGCTAGTGAACCAAGTGTTAAAGGTTTTTTAGTTTATGTGGATCCAAATAGTTAATCTAGCATTAACTCTTACCTCGATTTTATATCCAGTTCTTTGGTTATCTTTTGCTGATAGACAAGCAACAATTTTAACAATAGTATTGTTGCTTTTAGCAACCCTTTGGTTGTTAAAAGCTATCCTTGTTAAACAAAAGCAACGCTTTTTCTATTTTGCAGTTGCTTTTGTTCTCATCCTAATTACTTGCTCAAAAAACTTATATTTGATGCATTGGTATCCTGCGCTTATGAGTGGCATGATGCTAGTTATTTTTGGAGCAAGTTTATTTAGTAAGCAAAGTTTGGTTGAGCGTTTAGCGCGTATTAAGCAACCAGATTTACCACCTCAAGCAGTAGAGTACACCCGTAAGGTCACCATTCTCTGGTGTTTTTTCTTTATTTTTAATATAGCAATTATAGCTTTAGCTATTTTTAACTCTTGGTGGTACTTTTGGGGTATTTACTCAAGTTTTATTTCTTATATTTTAATGGGAATACTTTTTCTTGGGGAATATCTGTATCGTATCTTTGTCATTAAGGTGTCATAACATTTCATGAATCAGTTTTTGCAACCTTTACCTATAGCTTTTGCGCCAGAAGTATCAAGAGATGAGTTTTGTCAGCGCGTCCAGCAAATTGTGCTAGAACTGCAAGAGCAACAGATCAAAACCGTTTCTCTCTATCTCACTGATACTTGTGAATTTGCTTGCTTATTATTAGCTTGTTTACAAACGCATACCCATATATTACTACCTCCAGATTTACTTCCCGAAAACCAACAATGGGCTAGAGATAATAGTGATCTCTTTATTGATGACCAATTGTTTTCAACTTTTGCTAAAGAGCAAATTGTAAAATCATATTCTAATCTCGAGCAACTTATAAACTTTCCTTCTCAAAGTGAAATCTTTTTAAAAACTTCTGGCAGTAGTGGACAAGCCAAAATCATTAAGCGTAAAGCTCAACAGCTGTGGGAAGAAGTTGCAAGACTCGGTAAAGAGTTACAATTTGAGCAGCCTGTGCAAGCTCTGCGTAGTGTAAGTTTGCAACATATGTATGGCTTAACCTTTGCGGTGTTTTTAGCACTTGCTCAAGGTTGGGTACTAGGGAGAAAGCAATTAGTTTATAGCGAAGATTTGATTTTGCAAAGTCAGAAATCACCTTTAGCTTGTGTCTGGATTAATAGTCCGACTTTACTAAATAATATTCTTATCCCTAATCCCCAGTTAGAAATGGCAAAGCCAATTTGTATTATTTCTTCTGGCGGTGAGCTTCCGGAAGCAACAGGGAATAATCTACGTCAGACTCTAGGAATTAAACTGTTGGAAATCTACGGTAGTACCGAAACAGGTGCGATTGCAGGGCGTTGGCATCATCGCGATTGGCAAGCTTTAGCTCCAATTGGGGTAGATGAGCGTGGAGCGCTGTGGACGCAAGCTCCTTGGTTAGAGGCGAGAGAGCAAACTAATGACGCAATTGAATTTACAGCTCAAGGTTTTAAACTTTTAGGACGATTAGATCGTATAGTAAAGCTAAACGATAAGCGCGTATCCCTTGTGAAGATGGAACGCGACCTATTAAAAAGTGATTTGGTAAAAGATTGCTATATTTGTTTGCATCCTAGTCAACCACGTCTGGTGGTCTTAGCTGAGCTTAGTGTTTTAGGTAAGCAAGTTTTTGCAGAGCAAGATAAGCGAGCAGTGGTTAAATTACTGCGTCAACATCTGCAATTAAGTCAAGAAACTAGTGTATTACCAAGATATTGGCGCTTTATTCCGAAATTGCCTCGCAATAGCCAAGCTAAAATTATCAAAGATGAGATTATTGAGCTCATCAAGGAGTAGGATTGGATGACTGAAAATAGTACGATTATCATAATTCCACATTACAACCACTTTAAGACTATTTCTTCAGTTGTTGAACAATTGTCAGCGTATAGTTTACCAATTTTAATTGTTGATGATGGCTCTGATACAAGTAAGCATGACTTATTACGTAGCTTAGAAAGTGAAAAAGTGCAAGTGCACTTTTGTTCAGCAAATAAAGGTAAAGGAGCTGCGGTGAAAGTAGGCTTTACCTTAGCTCATGCTCAAGGATATTCGCATGCAATACAAGTAGATGCCGACGGTCAACATCGTCTTGACGATATTCCAAAGTTTCTCGAAGCAAGCGCCAATACACCTCAAGCTCTGATTTGTGGGCAACCGGTGTACTCAGATGACGCTCCAAAAGCTCGTCTCTATGGGCGTAAGATCACAAACTTCTGGAATATGGTTAACACTTGGTCGCTTGATTTACGCGATGGGATGTGTGGCTTTAGACTATATCCTTTACAACCTATGGTTGAGTTGATTAATAACCAATCTATCGGTGATCGTATGGATTTTGATACCGAGATTTTAGTTAGAAGTCATTGGCAACAAATTCCTTTAGTTTGGCTTCCTACTCCGGTAACTTATCAGTCTAATGAAGTATCTCATTTTCGTGGTTTTAAAGATAACTGGTTAATTAGTAAAATGCACGCTCGTCTGTTTTTTGGTATGTTACAAAGAGTAATAACAGGAAAAAAACTATGAGTACAGCAAAACAAGAAAATCAGGTAAATCTGGAAAATCAGACAAAGCAAGTTGATCAAGCTGATCAAGCCGATCAAGCCGATCAAGCTGATCAAGTAAATCAAGCCGATCAGCAAAGGCAAGCCGATCAGCTAAAGCAAGAAAAGAAAAATTGGTATAACCAAAAAGAAAAAGGCAATAATTTCTTTCTAACTCTCACCGGACTTATTGTTAAGTACACGCCTTTATGGTTTATAACTTTAACTACCTATGTAGTTGCTAGTTTTTACTACTTCACTAATAAAACTCTTAGAGGGGATATAAAAAAGTATCAGGATAATTTAACAAGTTACTTTCCTGATTTAAAATTAGGTTTTTTAGCGCCTCTTAAGCAAGTAGTAAACTTTGCTGATAGTGTGGTTAATCGTGTAGCTAGCGCACAAGGTCGTAAGGTCTATCGTGAGTTGTTAGTAGAGGATCCTGATAACTTATTGGCAGAAGTTAGTCAAGATCCTGCAGGTAAACGTGGGCAAGTATTCTTCTTTTCTCATATAGGTAGTATCCAAATTTGTCAAACCTTTTTACACTACAAAGCTCATAAAGACTTTAAGTTAAATATCTTACTCGATAAAAAGAATTCCCAAAAACTACATAAAGTTTTAAGTAAAAGTGGGGATAAGCAGATGGGGCAAAACTTTAACATTATTACTGTTGATAGTTTAGATTCACAGCAAATGCTTAATCTTGCTAATCGTGTAGAGCGAGGCGAATGGTTTGCGATTTCAGCTGATCGCTTAAGTGAGAATGGCGATAAATATGTAACCGAGGACTTTTTAGGTCATCAAGCTAAGTTTCCTCTTGGTGCGTGGATTTTAGCGAGTTTATTGCAGACTCCAATTAACTTTATCTATTGTATTAAACAAAAACAACAGATAATTATTAGTTTGGAAAAGTTTGCTCCAGTAATTACAGAAAAAGGAGCAAAACGTACGCAGAAGATTAAACAGCTAATATCGACCTATGCTCAACATTTAGAAGCTAAATGCAGAAAGTATCCTTTATATTGGTTTAACTTTTTTGACTTTTGGCAAAAATAAAACATCGACTTTTGGCAAAAAAATTATTAGACTTCTGGCTAATGTTTATATGGAGAATTTAATATGAAACTCTTAAGCAAAATTTTATTAGCTTCTGGCGTTATCTTACTGGCTTCATGTGCACGTAATGATACTTCATATCGTAGTATTCAAGACGCACTTAATACGCAAGTAGCAAAAGAAAAAGTTGATCCAAATATCAAACTGTACTTTGCTAAAAGTGTGCCAGGAAAAGTTGTTGCTTCTAATATAAAAACTAGTCGCTCAACTAACAACTTTAATAAAGCAGACCTAAATGGTTGTCAAATTGCCTTTGTAAGTGCAGTTCTTGCTCTGCAAGACTATGCACGTAAAAATGGCGCAACTATTGTAAGTAATATCGTAAGTTATTACAACAAAGTACCTTATGCAAGTCCGACGCAGTATGAATGTCACTCTGGTACTTTTGTTGGTAATGTAGTTTTACGAGCAGATATTTTAAAATAATTAATCGGTGAGACAATTAAGGAATAAATTAATCAATGAGCTAGCCTTGTTGATTAATTTATTTATTAAATTTATGCGTAAAAGTAGACATGTGTACGCTAGTCATAGTTCTGAATATGAGATTCAGTTTTTTGATGTAGACTCCATGAATATTATGTGGCATGGGAATTATGTCAAATATTTAGAGATGGCTCGCTGTGCATTTTTAGATCAAATTTCCTACAATTATGACGTTATGAAAGAGCAGGGTTATGCGTGGCCAATTGTTCAACTTAATGTCAAATATATAAAACCTTGTGTTTTTCATCAAAAGATCCGAGTGATTGTAAATCTAGTTGAGTATGAAACTTCATTACGTTTTGAGTATTTAATTGTTGATGCTAAAACTAATGATAAGTTAACTAAGGCTTCAACTATGCAAGTTGCTGTGGATATGCAAACTTTAGAAACCCAGTTGCAAACTCCTAAATCTTTTTGTCAAGCGGTTGAGAGCTACCCTGAATTTAAGCAATTGTAAACTTTATGTGGAACAAATTTATACTTTTTATTACCCTTTTTATTTTCTCTCCTCTAACTTTGGCTTTTAGTCAAAGTGATTTGGTGCAACAGTTATCTAAGCCTAATAGCGTGCAAGGAGATTTTTTACAACAAAGATACCTTAGTGGTATGCCGGTTGCCATTAGTGCAACAGGAGAGTTTGCTTTACTCAAGAACACAGGCTTAGTTTGGCAGATGAAAACTCCATTTGCTTTAAGTTTACGTATCAATGAGAAAGGAATTGCGCAGTGGAATGGAGAAAGTTGGGTATCTTCACAACAATTAGGGCAAGAGACGCAAATTAAGATTTTCTTAGGTTTACTCTCTGGAGATTTAGAAAGTATTAGTCAGCTATTTACTCTAGATCTGACAGGTGAGGCAAGCGCTTGGACTTTAGTTCTCTCTCCAAAAGGTTTAGTAATGAAACAAATCTTTACTAATATTGAAATCAAAGGTGGGGATTTAGTTCAGGAGATTACTTTAAATGAAGTACAAGGTGATCGTACCTTAATTAAGTTTAGCAACTTAGAAGTTGACACTCCAATTAATAGTTTTGTGAGCCAAGCTTTATCTTAATTTTCCTCGAGAACTAATATGCGACTAGTTGGTAAATATACTTTTGGTTTGCTTTGTTTATTACTAGTAATTTTCTTAGGGAACCGTTTTTATGCTAACAATTGGTTAGATACAGACTTAACCTCTTTGTTGCCAAAAGAGCAATCTTGGAGCCAAGTACAAATTCTTGCTGATAATCAGCAAACTCAAGCTTTGAATAAGCAAGTAGTGGCTCTAATAGGAAAAAATGATCGTGAACAAGCTTTTGCTTTAGCTAAAGAAGTAGAAAGTCTTTGGCAACAGAGTAATCTCTTTGGTCAAAAAGAGCAGATTTCTTTAGATTTAGAAGCTCTCAAGCAAGAAATAAAATATCTAAGTTTTGCGACTTTGCCGAGTAGAGTAGTAGAGCAACTCTATAAGCAACCTACTGAATATTTTCAGCAGTATGCGCAAGAAATAGTTAATCCTTTTCTTAAATCGAGTATTATTCCGGCAAACCAAGATTGGTTAGGTTTTACACGTTTTACCTTAACCCAAGCGGTTAATAATCCTAAAGTACAATGGGATTACCAGCATAATATGGTATACGTGCAAGAGGGTGACATAACTTGGATACTTTTAACCGGTGAGTTAGCAGGGCATAGTTTTGCCGGAGATCAAACAAGTCTGTTAAACCTTGTTTCCCAAACTCAAGCTTTAGTCCAAGAAAACCAAGGGCAAATGCTGATCACAGGTGCGAGTCTGTTTTCAGCAACTACACAGCAACAGGCAGAAAAAGAAAGTACCTATATGTCAATTATAGGTATAAGCTTAACTTTAACTCTTTTGCTAGTAGTTTTTCGTAGCCTTAAAAGTTTATGGTTATTCTTACCAATTTTTATAGGTTTAGCTTGGGGTATAGCTTTAACTCTCGTTATATTTGGCAAAATCCATATTATGACTTTAGTTATAGGTACGAGTCTAATTGGGGTTTTAATTGATTTTCCGTTGCATTGGTTATCTTCAGCTCTCTTTAAGCAACAGTGGCAAGGAAGAGCTAGTATGCAACAGCTAGCTTTTACATTTTTTATTAGTCTTCTAATCACGGTACTAGGCTATATTTTATTAGCTTTTACAACTTTACCTATCTTAAAGCAGACAGCATTTTTCTCAGCTGGAGCTTTAATAGCTTCTGTACTAAGTACTTATATCTTCTTACCAAGTTTATTTAAGAACTATCACAATAAACCAATTAAAAAAGTTCCTAAGTTTTTAAATGCTAGCTTACAAATTAAGCTTCCAAGTTTAGCTAAAAAAGTATTTATCTTGCTTGGCGTGCTTGTTGTAGGCTTAGGGTTAATGCGCAGTCATTGGCAAGATAATATGCGTCAGTGGATTTCTATCCCAACAAGTATGCTAGAACAAGCGAAAAAGATTGCCCAATTAACAGGTGTTGATTTAAGTACCCAATACTTGCTAATTACCGCTAAAGACCCAGAGCAATTATTAGCCAAAAATGCGCAAATAAGTCAAGCGATAAAAAAATTAGAAGCTCAAGTAGAGTTTACCTCTCTAAGTCAATGGCTCTTGGATCAAGAGCAACAGCTAAGTTTGGCTAATTACTTAACTACTTCACTACCAGCTGAGTCATATCAAGCTTTAAACAACATAGGGATCTCTAGTGATACTATCACTCAAGCGCTAGAGGCTTATAAAAATTATCAGCCTGTAAGTCTTGAGCAAGCATTAGAGACTAATTTAGGTAAAGCTTGGAAGTTCCTTTATCTAGGTAAACTTGAAGCAGATACTTATGCCTCGGTAATTAAGTTTAATGGGTTAGATGCGCAAACTATCCAAGTTATTTCTTCTCTTGCCGATAATAAAGAAGTATTTTGGCAGGATAAAGCTGGACATCTAAATCAATCTTTCCAAGAAGTTAGAGATCAAGCTATGTGGTTAAAAGTAATCTCAATAGCTTTAGCTTTATTATTTTTATGGAAAGTCTTTGGTTTAGTCAATAGCTTAAAGATGTTACTTATCCCGTTAGTGTCGATTGTTATTATTACGGCAATTTTTGGTTGGTTAGGGATAACTATAGGCTTGTTTGTTATGTTCGGTTTTTTACTAATCTCAGCAATAGGGATAGATTACACTGCCTACATGCAAACCGTGAATGAACCTCTAGCGCATAAGAGAGTTTCAATTCTCTTAACTTCCATGACAACTATCCTTACCTTTATGATCTTAGGCTTTAGTTCTACTCCAGCAGTAGCAGCCTTTGGAATAACAGTAAGTTTAGGGGTGCTCTTTAATTTAATTCTTATCTTTACGATTTATCATAAAGCAAGAGGTTAAGTGTGAAAAAAATTCTCCTGTTACTCGCTGTTTTTTTAGCAGCTTGTAGCTCACAACCACAAATAAAGAACTTTCCAAACTCTACTAATTTAGCTTCGCAATATGTATTTAAATTAGTAGATACTTCTAATAATGATCAAGCTTCTCTGTTAGTTCTACTTGTGAGTCCAGAGCAATGGCGTTGGTTGCAAAGTGATCCGCTTGGTGTCCCAATTACTCGTTTAGTTATGAGTGCTAAGGGTTGGGAAAGAGATGGTTTTGTGCCACCTAGCAATGTCCAAACGCGATACCTATTTGCGGCTATAGCTATGTACTTAGTCCCAGACAACCAATTAGTGAACTATTCAGAGCGTAAAGACTTTGCTGATCACCAAGAGTACTATCTCAATGGCAAAAAACTTTGGAGTATTTATCCAACTAAAGATGGAATTAAAGTAGAGGTTGATAAGCGTAGCTGGCAAGTAACTTTAGTTTCTTCTTAATTGTGGTGAATTGTAAAAATTAGTGACAAAAATTAAAATTTAACAAATTTTGGGCATAAAAAAAGTGGTTTCTTGTTATTAACAGTTTGAAAAACTGTATAATAAATAATAAATTACACATTACGGAGAAACCACTAATGCCTATTATAAGCGATAACTACGACCAAGTCCACAAAAAGACTTCAACGAATAGCATCTTCAACATACAATTACCTTGGAAAGCTAGAATAATACCTATATGGGAGTATCTACTACCTAGCCTCTGTAGTATCTTTAGACCTGTTAATAAGTCACGCAAACAAAACAGAGGATACTCTAGAAAACCTAAGGTATTAAAGCCTAAATACCAAGAACCTAAAGCATTTAGTCACATAACGATCGCTCAATACTGGAAGATCATATCAATATGCTTTAGTGAAAAGAAGCCTATTTCCAAGAAGGTTTCAGAAATGTTTAGGCTATAC
>NZ_NRHC01000084.1 GCF_003585885.1 Psittacicella hinzii
ACTTGAGGTTCTTTATTATTAGCAGTTTTGTCGAGAAAAATGTATTTTTCTCACGCCGTTATTTAGTTTTTTCGTCAGTTTCAGTTGTATCCTTAACTTCTTCTTTGTTTAAAGATACTTTAGCTTCTTCAACTTTAGAAGTTACGGCTTCTTTTACTTCTTCAACTTTAGAAGCTACTGTTTCTTTTGCTTCTTCAACTTTTTCCTCAGCTGTACTATGCGCCTCTGCAACATTGTCAGCTACTTTTTCAGCAGTTTGTGAAGTAACTTCTTTAGTCTCTTCGATTACATCTGCAAGTCTATCATTAGGAGCATCTGTAGTTTGGCTAGCTTTGGTTGTTTCTGTGGTTTGAGAAGCGCTAGTTGTAGAGCTATTTACTTCAGTTGAAGCAGCTTCTGTTGACGCTTCTTCAGCTTCAGGGAATACTTTTGGATTTCTATATTTATTACCAGCTACTTTTGTAGGGAATAAAGCCAGTAAAGATAAGACAAAAGTGAATAATAAGATTGTACAAGCATTTGAAGTTACACTTGGATAACTTGCTCTTTCAAAGAAAGCTGTTAAAGCGCAAAGAACGATAAATAAGATTACAATGCTTAAACCTGGTAAACCAAAATCTCTAACTCTTCTAAAAGCAGCTGCTAAATTAGCAAAAGCGTATAAACCTAAAGCTACCGAAAAGCTAGCAGCCACGGCAAGATCTAAATCGTAGTCATAGATATATGCCAGTGATACTACAAGAAAGCTTAAAATTAAGTAAGCAAAGAAAATGTAAACGCCTGTAAATAAGTTATATACAAAAAATTCACGACGTCTTTCACTTGCCTTAAATGAAAATAAGTGCTTGAAATGCGTGCACAAATTCTGATTTAGGTCTGGTCTTACTGTCATAAAATTAACCTCAATAAAATCAAAAAAAATAATCTAAACTATTCTTTTATATTAATACAAAACACTTTGTTAAGTTGTTATTTTTTCTCAAAATACTTAATTTAAGAAACGGAGAATGTAATGAGAATGTAACTTTAGTGTATTTTGGGGCTAAAGTATAAGTGACATAGTTAGCTACGCTGTAGAGTTACAAGGTAGCGCTCATTATCTTCAATACCAGGAACGATAATATTGTCAAGGCTAACTAAAGAAAAGCTTTCAGGCATAGTTTGTAACTCTTCTTGAGCTTTAGCACCTTTTAATAAAAGGTAGTTGCCTTGATCAGCAAGAAGATGCTGACATACTAAGGTCATACGATCTAAAGCAGTGAAAGCACGACTAGTAATACAGTCAAATTGCTGTTCGTTGTAGTCTTCAACTGTACTATGAATAATAGTTACATTTTTTAATTTTAAAGTAAGGACAACTTGACGTAAGAATTGAATACGTTTACCTAAAGAATCGAGTAGGTAAAAGTGCATTTCAGGGTTAGCTTTAGCAAAATAAATAGCTAGAGGGATCCCAGGTAAACCTGCTCCAGTACCCACATCTAGTACTTTGCTGTATTTAGCAAAATATGGAGCTACAGCTAAAGAGTCAACCACATGTTTGATAAGCATTTCTTCAGGATCTTTGATCGCTGTTAAGTTGTAAGCTTTGTTCCATTTGTGCATGAGCTCAAGGTAAGCAATTAATTGCTCTACCATCTCTTGATCAAAATGCTCTTTTAAAGCAGGTAAGCCAGTATCAATTATTCTTGCTAAAGTCTTGCTTAACTGTTCTTTATTTAGTGGAAGGAATTTTTGTGGCATAATAAAAACAAAAACATTGAGGTTGAGAAACTTTATATGTAGCCTAAATAGCTATACTTGGTTTAGTGTAAAAAACTATAGGTATTATAGCACCATTTTCCGTAAATTTAATATTAGCTTAGTGATAGCCAAATGGAAGATTTGAAAGATTTTACAAAATATTTACCTCCCGATTATCAAGAAAAAGAGTACTACAATGTAGTCATGTTAGTTGCTTATAAAGGAACTAACTATGCTGGTTTTCAAAGACAAGATCATGCAGTGACTGTACAAGGATCTTTAGAAAAAGCAATTAGCAAAGTGGCTAATCACCCTGTGGAAACTTTTTGTGCAGGTAGAACTGACGCAGGTGTACATGGAACTAATCAAGTAATTAATTTTTATACCAGTGCACAAAGAAGTGAAAGTGGTTGGCTCCGTGGGACTAATGTTCATTTACCAAGTGATATTCGTGTAGTTGCTTGCCATTTAGTAAAACTAGATTTTCATGCAAGGTTTAGTGCAATTTACCGTCGTTACAAATATGTAATTATGGAAAATAGTGATGGCGATGCGCATTTATATGAAGCTGTAACCTGCATTCGACAAGAGCTTGATATCGAACTTATGCAAGAAGCAGCTAAGCATCTACTTGGAGAGCAAGATTTTAAATCTTTCCAAGCAGCACGTTGTCAAGCAACTACAAGTAATCGTTGTATTCATCACGCGAATTTGTATCGCCAAGGAAATTTCTTAGTATTTGATATTCAAGCTAACGCGTTTCTTTATCATATGGTAAGAAATATTATGGGAGCCTTATTAAAAGTGGGACGTAAAGAGCTAAGTGTTGATGATTTTGCCCAGCTTATTAAAGCTAAAAATCGTAATCTCGCGCCAGCAACAGCTCCAGCTAATGGTTTATACCTTGTTGAGGTTGGCTACCCAGATGAGTATAGTTTTCTCTCTCCTAAAAAACTAGGACCTAGTTTTTTAGTAGAAGTTTAGTTTGAGATATAAGAGGAGTTCATTAAGTTTTAATACTAAACCTAATGTAAGTCATGATCTTAGCCATTACTTTTGGTTACTATAGGTTACTATTGGTCTAGTTATTAGATTTAACATTACTCACAATTTTACCTCTGATACAAGAGATTTATGTTAAAAAAATAGCTACTCATAGCAAAAACGAATTAGTGACAAGTTAATTCCCTGCTAGTTTTTGATTAATGATTAGCTTTGAAATTTGCTTGTAATCTACAGTTTTTGCAGTTTATCTTTATAAAAAATTACACCTAGATAATTAGGTATTTGTCTTTTTTACAAAATAAAATTTCCCGTAGCTAAGGTAAATGCCTAAGAAAATTAATTTAACCATAGTTAAAGTAAGGGAAAGTGAAAATCCTTTATTTTTCATAGGTAATAACTTTTTGCATTGCAGAGAAGAATTTAGTTTCTTCTCTTTTTTATTTGTATTTTTTGGGGTAAAACTTGACTGCACAGCTTGGTTAATTAAAATTTTTTGAAAAAATTTTTATTTGGATTTTTCTGTCATTTCTTTAAATTTGCGTTTAATTATTTAGATAAAGACGTAAGAATTGAATAATTTTCTTTGCACTTGTATTAAGATAAGTACACATGTAAAGCATTTATTCGTACATAAATTTGATTTTTGTGTGATTAAATGAGCTTTTTATTTGTCAAATAAATAGAAGAAATTAGAAAAATAACAATTAAATAAAAAATTAGTAATTAAATAGGGGAATTTTACTATCTTGTTTGGCAGAAAAAATTGAACTATAACGGACAATTTTACAATGATAGCTAATACCTTTTCGGCATAAATTACTAGTTTTTCTTTATGTTAATTTCTTCTAAGGTCACAAGTTTTATTTTTAAGTATGGCAGAAGCTTAAATTGAGAAATTTGTAAGGTTTCAATATCTAAAAGTACATGAATAAGCAATGAATAAAGTCTATAAATTAAAATATAACGCAAAGAAACAACTTCAAGTTGTTTCAGAGATAGCCACTAAAGCTGGTCCTGGTAGCACAGCTACGACAGCGACAACTGAAACTGAAAAATTAAGTTTCAATCCTTTAGTGAGCAATAGTATGGTAGCCGGCTTAACTGCAGGTTTAGCGGTTGCTACTGTTGGTATGGCACAAGCTGACTTAGGTCGTGCAGGAATGGAAGTTGTATCTGGTGCTGCAACTGCTATTGCTAATGGTGCTGTAACAACAATTACTAACTCTCACAATGCAATTATTAACTGGCAAAAATTTAACATTAATGAAAATGAAATTGTTAAATTTATCCAGCAGTCAACAGATTCAGCTGTATTAAACCGTGTTCTTGGTGGTGAGCTAACAAAAATTCTAGGTACTTTACAGTCTAACGGTAAGGTATTTATTGTTAACCCAGCTGGTATCGTGTTTGGTGAAAAATCTGTAGTTGATGTAGCTTCATTAGTAGCTTCAACTCTAGATATCACAGACGAAGATTTCCTAAGTGGTAATTATGTATTCAACCAAGAGAAAGACCAAGCAATCGCTCAAGTACTTTCTCAAGGTATGATTAAAGTAAATGACGATGGTACTTTAGCTTTAGTTGGTGGTAAAGTTGTAAATACAGGTGTACTAGAAGCTAAAAATGGTTCAGTTTACCTATTAGCTGGTCAAAGTATTACAATCCAAGATTTAGATAACCCACTAATCTCTTATAAAGTATCTGCAGAAAATAAAGCGGTTAACTTAGGACAAATTGTTTCTAAGCGTGCGACTTTATTAGGTAACAAAGTAGCAAACGGTTACACATCAAGCAATGAATTTGCGGATGTTGTAAGTGGTTATGCAACTTCTGCAACAAATGCTGTAATTAATGCAGACGGAGAAATCGTTTTATTCGGTGCTTCAGAAGCAAATGAATTACAAACAACAGCACAAACTAATTTAGAAGTTAAAGGTGTAAGAAATAGTGTAGTTTCAAACACTGGTACTTTAGACGTATCTAATCCAACAGGTAAAGCTGGCAAGATCAAGGTTTTAGGTGATAAAGTAGAAGTAGGTTCAACTGCAGTTATCGATGCTTCTGGTGAGGTAGGCGGTGAAGTTTTACTAGGTGGTGATCACTTAGGTAAAGGTAGTGTGAAACTTTCTACTGACACAAAAGTAGAAGCAGGTGCAAAAGTAAATGCTTCAGCAGAAAAAGAAGCTGGTTCTATCTATGTTTGGGGTGATAACGCTAGAGTAGAAGGTGAGTTCTTAGCGACCTCTGAAACTAGCTACGGTGGGGTAATTGAGACTTCTGGTAAAACTCTTGAAACTCCATTCGATAATTTCTTTGTCTCAACAGCTTCACAGGCTGGTCGTGAGTATTATGGTACTTATATAATTGACCCAGATCGCATTTTTATTGCTAAAGACAATAGAGCAATTAATACCTTAAGAAGTACTTATGGTAGAGGTGGAACACCATATACTGAAAGTCAAATTAACAATCTTTTAAGAAATAGTAACATTGATACTTACGGTACTTTAGGGGTATACATCTCTGGAGTAAACATTTCTTCATCTAAAGGAAGTGGTCGCTTTGCGGTGTACTCTACAGGTGGTAAGGCGTTAATTGAAAACTCAACAATTAATTTAAATGGTTGGGACTTTGTTGTATATGGTCAGACTGGTATGACCATCAATGGTTCAACAATCAACGTTCGCCAATATACTATTGGTACTGGAGATAAAAACTCTTACTACTCTACAAGAAACGCAGATAAACTAAATATCGGTTTAACAGTTTCTGATTCTACAATTACTTCAGCTTCAGGTTCTTACAACTTCATCCGTGCAAACGCATGGGGTGGTTTAACTTTCAAAAATACTAACTTAAACACAGTTGGTGGAACCATTGACTTACAATCTAACGCTGACAATAATTGGGATAACTTAAACGTTAAAGCAGGTAACTTTGTTATCTACGAACAATCTTCAAATAAAGATACAATTACCTCAAATATTAAAAACTCTAATTTTGATGTAAGCGGTAGATGGTTACTTCAAAATAAAAACTCTAAGCTAATTCTTGATAACACTAGCTTAAATACTGGAGTTTATGGTTTTGAAACTAATGATATTACTGTACAAAATAGTAGAGGAATTGCAAAAACAATTAACTTCCGTGCTAAATCAGGTAATTTATTAGTTAAAGACTCGAACTTCAAAACAAATTCACAAACCTCTTTACTATCTGATGTTGGTGATGTTAATTACCAAAACACAACTTTAGACATTGGTTCAGGTAGCTTAACAGTTAGTGCTGGTAACAATGCAACATTAACTAACAGTAAATCAGAATTAAACTTAATTCTGAATGATGATGCCAATGTTCATGTTCACGGTGGTAATACTGCAAAAGTAGATTCTGTATCTCTAAAAGCACAGAATGTATCTGTAACTGGTGGTGTTGTAAAAGTTAAAGCTTCAAACTTTGATGCTGCAAATGTTAATTTATCAGCTGTAGAAAGATTAGAAGCTGCAGATAATACCTTAAAAGGTTTAGATTCAGTAACCTTATCATCAGATAACTCTGACGTTTTAGTTGTAGATAATAGAATTATCACAGACGGAGATTTAAGTGTTTCTTCAAATAAAAACGTGGAAATCTTCGGTGGTAAAGCAGAATATACTTTAGGTGAAAACTCTAATTTAAATGTTCGCGCTGGCGAAACTGCAAGAATTGGTAACTTTGACGTTTCTATTAATAGTATCAACGTTGCTGGTAACGATGTAGTTTTAACTGACAATGATTTCCAATTAAAAGAAGAATTTGTTGTTGATGTTGAAAATACCGCTAAATTAGTAAATACTAGCGTACAAGTTGATACTGGTCGCATTGCAATTGATGCTAAGAAAGGTCTTGAGATCTTAGAAAATTCTAAGTTACAAGGTACAACTGTTAGCGTAAGCTCAAGCGAGGGTGAGGCGACAATCTCTAACGCTACTTTAGTAGGTACTCAAGGTGAAGTTGATGTTAATGCAACATCTGTAGCTCTTAAAGATGTAAGAATCAAAGGTGTAAATGCAGTTAACCTAACTGCAACTAAAGGTGACTTCTCAAGTGAAAGAGTAATCAAAACTGATGCTGCTAACCTAAACGTTAAAGGTAAAAACTTAATCTTTAAAGATTCAAGATATAGCGGTAACGATACAGGTTATGCAACTTTAACTTACACTGATTCTCTTTCTACGGTAAATACTACTTTTAGAAGATATATCCGTGATTATGAAACTGGTACTGGTTTATATCAGTGGAACTCTGGAGCAGAAACAGATAATTCTGATGTAGCTTACAAAGATGGTTACGCAACAGGTACTGGTCTATATCAATGGAACTCTGGAGCTGAAACTGAGAATCCAGATGTTGCGTATCAAGATGGTTATGCAACAGGAACAGGTCTGTATCAATGGAATTCAGGAGCTGAAACAACCAACCCTGATGTAGCTTATAAAGAAGGTCATAAAACTGGTGACGCTCTAACTCAAGATGAGTATGAAACTGGAACTGGTTTATACCAATGGAATTCTGGTGCTGAAACTCAAAACCCAGACGTAGCTCATAAAGATAGCTACGCAACTGGCACTGGTTTATACCAATGGAATAGTGGTGAAGAAACTACGAATCCAGATGTAGCTAACAAAGACAGCTACGCAACAGGCACAGGTCTATACCAATGGAATTCAGGTGCTGAAACTCAAAATCCTGATGTAGCTAACAAAGACAGCTAAGCAACAGGCACTGGTCTATACCAATGGAAC
>NZ_NRHC01000085.1 GCF_003585885.1 Psittacicella hinzii
ATTTTTTACATTCTCCGTAACTATAGCCACAACTTATTCGGTTTATTCTCTGAAAAAGGCTGGTTAATAATCTATACATTATCTTCAGCATTCTTATCAGTGCAAGGTCTTTCTTCTGTAATTAAGACTTCAATACCGTTTATCTATTTCACTTATCCAATCACAATCGCTTTAGTAATCGTTACTTTATTCAACAGCATTACTAAAGAAAGAGTTTGGGTTTATAGATTTGTAGCTATCTTTGTATTACCATTTGCGTTTGCAGACTGCTTCAAATACTTCTCAATTTTCTACTTAGATGGCGCAATCGACATCTTAGGATTTGTGAGAGACTATATCCCATTTGGTAACTCTGATTTCAGTTGGTTTGTTCCTATGTTAGTTGGTGCTGCTATTGGTTTCTGTTTCCCTAAACAGCCAGTAGTAACTTACTTACTAGGTGATAAAGAAAAACATCGTCGTGCTCGTAAACAACAAGCTGAAGACGAATTTGAAGATGTAGTTTAATACTAATCAGTAATTAAAAATAATCTTACAGTACTCAAAGGAAACTTTGAGTACTTCTTTTTTATTAAATTATTTTGCAAATTAGGAAGAAAATTGATATAATAAGCCATTATATTCTTGTCAAAGTAATATTCCCTTTGAATGTATCTATAAGAATATAATAAATCCTTCAAATTTTATTACACTTTATCAATTCAATTTAACAGAAACAGGAAAAACACATGGTAGTTATTCGTTTATCAAGAGGCGGATCTAAAAAACGTCCTTTCTATCAAGTAGTTGTTGCTGACTCACGTTTTGCACGTGACGGTCGCTTCATCGAAAGAGTTGGTTACTTCAACCCACTAGCTTCAGGTCAAGCTAAACGTTTAGAATTAAACTTAGAAGCTATTGCATCTTGGAAAGCAAAAGGTGCTCAATTATCTGATCGCGTAGCTAGCTTAGTTAAAGAAGCTCAAAAAGCTGCTTAATCAGTTCAAACTCGTAAGAGTATAAATTAATTTCGAATTTTTATTTTTTAACATTATTTTTTATACTAGCTCTGGCAGAGAATAGTCCGTGACTACTGTTAACTAGGTGAGGAATTAAAATGAGTAATATCATTAAAAAGCTTGAAGAAGCTCAATTAAAAAAAGACCTACCAAGTTTCCGTACTGGTGACACTTTAGAAGTTAAAGTGTGGGTTGTTGAAGGTAATAAAAGACGTTTACAAGCATTTGAAGGTGTTGTAATTGCGATTCGTAATCGTGGTTTACACTCAGCATTTACATTACGTAAAATCTCTAACGGTGAAGGTGTTGAGCGTGTATTCCAAACTCACTCACCAATTATCGACTCTATTACAGTAAAACGTAAAGGTGCTGTACGTAAAGCTAAACTTTACTACTTACGTAACTTAAGCGGTAAAGCTACACGTATTAAAGAACGTCTTGAAACTAAATAATTTGAAGACACATAAAAGGGAGAGGTCATTTACCTCTCCTCTTTTTTGTTTTCTTTGATAAAGTTTTAATACGTGGTATAATATAGAATTTAATAATTAACAACATATTAATAATTGTGGCTTTACTAATTACACAAAAATGTACTAATTGTGATATGTGCTTACCAGAGTGCCCCAATTCTGCGATTTACGTAGGTGAAGAAATCTACGAAATCGATCCTCTTTTATGCACAGAGTGTGTTGGGTTTTATGATACGCCAACTTGTCAGGCATGCTGTCCGATTAACAAGTGTATCATTAGCGATCCTAACTATGTTGAATCACAAGAAACTTTATGGGAAAAGTTTATTCTTATCCATCATTCTGATGAACTTTAACCTTAAAGATCAAATTAGGCAAGGTGCAAGAAATTGCCTTATTTGACTCTTTAGTATTTTAGTGAGCATACACCAGATCCTAGTAACTAGCGATCTTTTTTTGACTTCTTGCAAACTTTTTAGGAGACTTATGAATCGTATTCTTCACACTATGATCCGTGTAGGCGATTTAGATCGCTCTATTAAATTTTACACTGAAGTATTAGGTATGAAACTATTACGTACTTCAGAAAACCCAGAATACAAATATACTTTAGCTTTCTTAGGTTACGAAGCTAATCCAGAGCAAGCAGAAATTGAACTAACTTATAACTGGGGCGTTGATAAATATGATCTAGGTACTGCCTATGGTCACGTTGCTATTGGCGTTGAAAATGCTTATGAAGCTTGTGAAAAAGTAAAACAAGCTGGTGGTAAAGTTACCCGTGAAGCTGGTCCAGTTAAAGGTGGTAAAACAGTTATAGCCTTTGTTGAAGATCCAGATGGCTACAAAATTGAATTTATTGAATTAGGCTCTCGTCCTACTCAAGGATCAACAGAGGTGTAATTTGACTAACAATTCGGAATTCTCAGTAGAGCAAATTGAAAAAATTTGTAAACTTGCTGACGAATTTGACTATAGCCTTTTTGTAAATGATCATGTTAATGGTGTTAAAGCTTACAATGGACATGAATATGCTAACTATGCAGAAGTAACGCAGTTAGATAAAAAAGATCCAGTTCACCAACAAGCTGCAGAATACATGGTAAAAAGGTTTAGAGGATTTTGTCCAATTGTTGTAGATATTGAAACGACGGGAATAGATTACAACATACACTCTATTATTCAAATAGCAGCGGTAGCTTTAACTTTTGATAAGGACTTAAACTTAGTTCCTTATGCAGAGCTTAAGTTAAATGTGCACCCATTAGAGGGTAAACAAATCAATCCTGACTCAATAGCTATTACAAAGATCAATCCTTTTAATTATCAGCGTAAAGCTGTAGATTTAACTACAGCTTTAACTGCTCTTTGTAAATTTGCTCGTGGTGCGCAAAAAGCTCACGGCTGTAAAAGATGTGTTCTAACAGCTCATAATGTAAATTTTGATAAGGGCTTTATTTACCATTACCTAGATCTTTGCAAAATTAAAAGAGTTCCTTTCCATCCATTTACTACTTTTGATACGAGTGTCTTAGGTGCGATTTTTCTCGCTGACTCTCGTTTAAAAATTGCACTAAACAAATTACCTAACTATAACTTTGATTCAAGCAAAGCTCATGATGCTCTCTTTGACGCGCATGAATGTGCTAAGCTTTTTTCATACTGTGTTAACTCTAGTAGAGATATGGTTGCCCCTTATCTCACTGATGAAGACGCAGATTAAATATATCTATCCTGTTATTACTCAAAAATATGAGCAATCAATTTGTTTTTACTATGCACCGCCTATCTAAGGTAGTGCAACCGAATAATAGATTTATCTTAAAAGATATTAATTTAAGCTTTTTCCCAGGTGCTAAAATCGGGGTTTTAGGTTTAAATGGTGCAGGTAAATCAACTTTATTAAGAATTATGGCTGGTGTTGATACTAACTTTGAAGGTACAGCGAGACCTCAAGCTGGTATTAAAATTGGCTACTTACCTCAAGAACCAGAACTAGATCCTAATAAAACTGTAAAAGAAACAGTTGAAGAAGCTTTAGGTGATTTAAAAAATGCTCAAGAACAACTTGAGCGCATCTATGCAGCTTATGCTGAACCTGATGCAGACTTTGATAAACTAGCTGCAGAGCAAAGCAAGTATGAAGCTATTATTCATGCTTCTGGTATGGAAGAGCATGAAATTGAACGTGCTAAAGACGCATTACACTTACCACCTGATGAAGCTTTAATTGGCAATCTATCAGGGGGTGAAAAAAGACGTGTAGCAATTTGTCGTCTACTTCTCCAAAAACCTGATATGCTTTTACTAGATGAGCCAACTAACCACTTAGATGCTGAATCTGTTGCTTGGTTAGAGAAGTTCCTAGAAAGATTTGAAGGTACTGTAGTTGCAGTAACCCACGACCGTTACTTCTTAGATAATGTAGCTGGTTGGATTCTAGAGTTAGACCGTGGTGAAGGTATTCCTTGGGAAGGTAACTATAGCTCTTGGTTAGAGCAAAAAGAAGCTCGTTTACAACATGAACAAAGTGTTGAAAACGCACGTCAAAAATCTATCCAGAAAGAGCTTGAGTGGGTTCGTCAAAATCCAAAAGGTCGTCAAGCTAAATCTAAAGCACGTATGGCACGCTTTGATGAATTAACTTCACAAGAGTACCAAAAACGTAATGAGACTAATGAAATCTTCATTCCACCTGGTCCACGCTTAGGTGATAAAGTTATTGAAGTACAAAGTCTAGCTAAAGGCTACGATGGTCGTACTTTATTTGAGGATTTAAACTTTAGTTTACCTAAAGGGGCAATCCTAGGCATTATCGGTGCCAATGGTGCGGGTAAATCTACTTTATTCCGTATCATTACAGGTCAAGAACAAGCTGACTCAGGTCAAGTTGTTTTAGGTGAAACCGTTAAAGTTGCTTCAGTTGATCAGTTTAGAGATAATCTAGACAACAATAAAACTATTTGGGAAGAAATTAGCCAAGGGCAAGACATTATGCAAATTGGTAACTTTGCTATCCCATCAAGAGCATATGTAGGTCGCTTCAACTTTAAAGGCTCTGACCAACAAAAACGTATTGGTGAGTTATCTGGTGGTGAAAGAGGTCGTGTACACCTAGCAAAACTATTACAAGCTGGTGGTAACTTACTTCTTTTAGATGAGCCAACTAACGACTTAGACGTTGAAACTATGCGTGCTCTAGAAAATGCTATCTTAGAATTCCCAGGTAATGCTATGATTATTAGCCATGACCGTTGGTTCTTAGATAGAGTTTGTACTCATATTCTAGATTACACTGACTCAGGTAAAGTAGTATTCTTTGATGGTAACTTCACTGAATATGAAGACTGGAAAGTTAAAAACTTATCTCCAGAAGAATTAGCGCCAAAACGTCGTAAATATACTCATATTTCAGCACGTGGTGCTTAAAAATATTAAATAGCTCCTTGGATACAAGGAGCTATTTTAATGCTTACAAAGAATATTTTTAGGGTTTGTAGTATAATTAACCTATCTAAAAAAAGAAAAATATATAGAAACTTTTATTGGATTGGATATAGTTATGGAAACTAAAAAATTAATTATTTTAGGTTCAGGTCCTGCGGGTTATACGGCTGCAGTTTATGCAGCACGTGCCGGTTTAGAACCTGTCTTAATTTCAGGTCCTCAAGTAGGTGGACAATTAACAACTACTGATGAAATTGAAAACTGGCCTGGTGCTTTTGAAAAAACCACAGGTACTTTTTTAATGAACAATATGCGTCAACATGCTTTAAACATGGGGACTGAAATTATTGCTGACACTATTAAAAAAGTTGATTTTTCATCACGTCCATTCAAACTTTATGGGACTAATGAATACTCAGCGCAAGCGCTTATTATCGCAACTGGAGCTTCAGCAAAATATTTAGGTTTAGAATCTGAAACTAAATACAAAGGCATGGGAATTTCAGCTTGTGCAGTTTGCGATGGTTTCTTTTATAAAAATGGAACTGTAGCTGTAGTTGGTGGTGGTAATGTAGCAGTTGAAGAAGCTTTATACCTTTCAGGAATTGCTAATACTGTTCACCTAATTCACCGACGTCAAGAATTTAGAGCTGAAAAAATTCTACAAAAACGTTTAGCCGAAAAAGTTGCTGAGGGCAAAATTGTTTTACACTTAGATAGTACGGTTAAAGAGTTCCTTGGTGATGATGCTATGGGCTTAAAATCAGTAGTTATTGAAAATGTAAAAGATCAAAGCCTCACAACTCTTGATGTCGACGGTGCATTTATTTCAATTGGTCATCATCCTAATACCGAAATTTTTGAAGGACAATTAGAGATGACTAAAGGCTACATTAATGTAAAATCTAATGGGGAAAGATATAGCACCCAAACAAGCGTTCCAGGAGTGTTTGCCGCTGGTGATGTTACAGACTACACTTATAGACAAGCTATTACTTCAGCTGGAGCTGGTTGCCAAGCAGCCTTAGATGCAGAATTCTTCCTTATGGAAAATGAAAAGTAATGATTTAACATTAAAAAAGCTAGCCAAATTTGCGCTAGCTTTTTTATATTTTAGGACTGGTCAATGAATAAGGCAAAACAAAAATACTTAATACAAATGTTAGATAGCTACTGCGCACCCATGAAACGCTATCTAAATATTTTTATCTTCATAATTACTTTTTGTACTATTTTACAAGTAGTAGCTATAACTAAGCTTGTTAGTGTTTTTATTGCCGACATAAATAATCTTTCACAGCTTTCACTCTACTTAGCAATTGTACTTTTAACAACCGTAGTTAAGGCAATTGCTATTTATTTGCGTTCCAACTTAACTCAAAAAGTTGCTGCCAAAGTACGTACTCAAGTTCGTCAACAAATTTTAACTAGATGTAAACAATTGGGTAGTAAAGGCTTAGGTCACAATACAGTAGAAATGTCTGTTTACTACTTAGAGCAAGTAGAACTATTAAATAACTACATTGCTCGTTTTTATCCACAAGCTATTACTTCACGTATTCAACCTATCTTAATTTTAATATCTGTTTTCTATATCAACTGGATTGCTGGGTTAATACTGTTAATTTGTTTTCCGCTTTTACCTGTATTCATGATTCTGATTGGCTTAAAAACCTCTGAAATGAATGCAAAACAACTAAAAAATCTTCTCTATCTAGGAAATCAATTCCACGATAAGCTAGTAGGCATCAAGACTATTATTGCCTTTTCTAAACAAAAAGAAACTTTAGAAAAGATGACCTCAAATAGTCAAAACTATACTTATACTACCATGCAACTCTTAAAAGTTGCCTTTTTAAACTCAGCTGTTTTAGAGTTTCTCTCATCAGTATCGGTTGCTTTAATGGCTGTATACTTCGGGATTTCTTATCTTGAACAATTACATTTTGGTACTTATTCAGGAACCGCTGTAAGTTTATTTGCAGGATTTTTCTGTCTAACTTTAGCTGGTGAATTTTTCCAACCTTTAAGAGATTTAGGTACTTACTATCACGACCGCTCATCTGCTTTAAATGCAATTGATGAAATTGAAAAATTTGTTAACCAAAGAGCGCAAGACAACCAAGAATATGTTGATGTTGATCGTGTAGTTCAAGAGCAAGACGAAAAAGCTGACAAAGACAACTTATATGATTCAAGTTTTAAATCAATTGATTTAGCAACTAATCCTAATTCTAGTAAGATTTATCGTAATGTGCAAAGCGAAGAAAAAGATGAACCAGCTAAAGCTCGCAAGCGCAAAAGTAAAAAAGAACTTATTTTCTTAGATGCAACTAAAGCCCCAAGTAATAGTGAATTAAAGTATCCTTTTAGTCAAGCTTCAAAAGAAAAGGCTTTATATCTAACAGAAACAAGTGAAATAGTCGCACAAGACTTAAAGATATTCACGCATTCTGGATACTTACTCTTAGAAAATCTAAATTTTAGCTTTAAGCTTAATGAGAAAATTGCGATAATTGGGGAATCTGGAGCTGGTAAAACTAGTTTACTTTCTTGCTTACTAGGTCTATATCCTTATCAAGGTAGTTTAAAAATTGATGGGGTTGAATTAACTGAAATCAATGAAGACTTTTACTATCCTTATCTAAGTTGGTTAGGACAAAATCCAAATTTAGATCAAGTATCTATTCTAGATAACTTAAGATACAACTCTAAATTTTTAAATAACCATCTAGATGCTAAACCTACTTTAGCGCAAAATAATACTGATAATCTGACTCAGGTAGAACAAAAATATGCAAACTACCTACAAAACTTACCAAGTTTAAGTCAGTTATCAATTAAAGAAGCAATTATTAAAGCTCAATTAGAAGCATTAGTTTCTCAACGTAGCTTGAAATATACTATTGAGCAACATAATATCGGTCTCTCTGGAGGACAAGTACAACGTTTAGCTTTAGCTCGAGCTTTAGCAAAACCTCACTTATTCCTTATTATTGATGAGCCAACTGCTAACTTAGATTCTAAACTTGAAAAAGCTATTTTCTCAAATATCAAAAATCACCAACAAGGGATTTTAATGGTAACTCACCGTTTAGAGCACAGCATGAGTTTTGATAAAATTTATCAACTAACTAAACAAGGTATCAGCTTAGTGGAGGGCAAAACTAATGTTTAAATTGCTAACTAGATTATTTGCTGGTAAAACCTTTATTATGCTCTTAGGACTAGTTCTAACTATTTTAAGCCTTGGCTCATCGTTAGGACTTCTAACCTTATCTGCTTGGTTCTTAGCTTCTTGTTATTTAGTTGCTAGTATTGACTTTAATATCTTCTATCCGTCAAGTTCAGTACGTGGTTTTGCAATCTCGCGTACTGCCTTAAAATATGCTCAACGCTTAGTTACCCACAAAGCAACTTTTGAAGTTTTAACTAAACTACGTATCCAAGTCTTTGCGGGTTTATTACCTATGTTTACTGATATAAACAAGATGGAGAAATACCGCTCTAGTTTAAATAAAGGTAATAATAAGCTAAGCGACAATGAACTCTTTGACCGTGTAATTAAAGATATAGATAATCTTGATGGTTTCTATGTTAATATTCTTATTCCTTTTCTAGGTACCTTACTACTTTTTGTAGGTTTTACTATTGGTTTAGGTTATATTGACCAGAAATTAGCTTTATTTGTTGGTGGTAGTCTAATTCTTGTTACTTTAATTGTTCCGTGGATATTTTACTCTCTCGGTAAAAAAATCGCTGCAAACATTGAGCAAGAAACTACTAGTCTACGTCTAGCATTTTTAAATTATTTAGAACTACAATTTGAAAATGTTATCTTTAATCGTGAAAAAGCTAAACTTGATAAGTTAGACCAACTTAATAGTCAATTAATTAGTAAACAGCTTCAACAAGATAAGTATGTAAATCTAACTACTTTTATCTTACAAGTTTTACTTGGCACCTTACTAACTGTAACTATTTTTGGAACAAGTTATCTACAAGTATTGCATGCAACTGATCTACGCTTACCAGGTCTAGCGCTAATTTTTATCTTCATTATTATTGGCTCAATCGAGTTTATTATTCCTTTAGCAAACCTATTTGTTCATCTTGGACAAGTAATTGTGGCAGCAAGAAACTTAGAGCCCCTACTTGATGATAAACAAGCAAGCAAACTTGCAAATGAATTAATTGCCCAAGATCTAGAAAAGGTTGAAGATCTTTCAGCAGTTGGAGATACTAGTAAATTCTTCCCAGATCAACTTTCGCAAGAGGTAGTCAAGCAAACTCATAGTATCGAACTTGAAGTTAAAAACTTTAATTTTAACTACCAAAAGAATGCAGTTATTGAAAACTTAAACTTCAAGTTTGCTCCTAAGCATACCTATCTTATTCAAGGTGATTCTGGTTTAGGGAAAACTACATTACTTAACTGTATTCTTGGACTTGAAACTTCTTATAGTGGAGAAATTAATTTCCATCTTCAAGATAAAGAAGGACAAAAAATTACTAGTTTAGAAGCAAGATCTGGCATGCAAAGAGAACTTTGCGTACATTTAAGTCAAAGAGTTTATATTTTTAATGACTCTATCTTTGATAATTTAAAAATAGCTAAAGATGATTTAACTGTAGAGCAAGCTCAAGAAGTTCTAACATTAGTTGGTCTTGGTTACTTAACCAAAGATTTACAACAAATTTTAGGCAACGGAGGACGTGCTCTGTCTGGTGGAGAAATTCGTCGTTTTGGTATTGCTCGTGTTCTTCTTTCACAAGCTAAACTGTTTGTCTTAGATGAACCAACAGAATCAATTGATTACGCTTTAGAAAAAACCGTACTCGAATTAATCTTTGCTCATGCTAACAAACTTGAAGCTAGTGTTATTTTAGTATCACACAACAAAAATAACTATGACTATTGCCAACATCTACTCAAAATGGGTAAATTAAATAATACTACCTATCTCGAGGAGTTTAGTCATTAACATAAAAAAAAAGAGAAGTCTTATCATGAAACATCAAGATATAGGGATTCCCGAAATTCTTAAAAATCTATAAAGAGGGGTTAATATCTTTTTGCATAAAAAACAATAAAAAATCAAGATTAAAAAGTTAAACTATGTTATAATAGTGCAGGGCAGACTGCCCTGCACTTATCCTTTAGACTTTTGCAATAATTCTTGACCAAAATTATGAATAAAACTTACTCTTTACCATTAGAAAAAATCGTTATTAAAGCTACTAGATCTTCAAATATTCAAAACGTTTTATTTAGAGGATACCAGTATAAAATCGATGGAAAACCAAAATATTCACAATTTTTAATTGGTAAACTAGTAATTGAAGAAGATGGTAAAGAAAGTTTTATTCCAAATGCTAATTACTTTGAAATTTATGACAAAAATAATGCTCCTTATCCGGAGAATGTAAAAAATAA
>NZ_NRHC01000086.1 GCF_003585885.1 Psittacicella hinzii
AAATTTCGGGAGAATAGGCTTTACATTGTGCGTATTGGTATTGACCAATGGTCACCAGTATATGCGCATGAAGAGTTAGGTTTTAGTAAAGAGATCGCGATTACTGGGTTTACAGTATTTGAAGTGGGGGCGCTAGTTGGTACTCTACTTTGGGGTTTCTTTTCGGACTTAGCACGTGGACGTCGTTGTCTGTTAGCGGTAGTAGCGTTAATTATCATTATCTTTACTCTGTCTTACTACCAACACGCAGCAAGTGAGACTATGTTCTTAGTTGCTTTATTTGTTTTAGGTTTCTGTGTATTTGGTCCACAATTACTAATTGGTGTAGCTGCAGTTGGCTTTGTACCAAAACGTGCAGTGGCAGTTGCTGATGGTATCAAAGGTACATTTGCGTACTTAATCGGGGATTCATTTGCAAAACTAGGTTTAGGTTTAATTGCAGATGGTACACCAATTTTTGGTTACACAGGTTGGACTGGTACTTTCTTAGCGCTAGACTTAGCAGCAATTTTATGTGCGGTGCTTCTAGGGGTAGTGGCTATCTTCGAAGAACTGAAGATCCGTCGTCAAGCTCGCAGCTAAGAGTATTTGTGTAAATAAGACTACACAATAATTTATTGTAGTAAACTGCAAATTAGTCTATATTTGCAAATGACAAATTAGTCTGTAGGTTAAACTACAAATAAGTCATTCGCAAACTACATATCAGTCTATAGCAGTGAACTGCAAATAAAAGATAGATAGAAATAGTCCTCCCAAGGTTTTTCCTTGGGAGGACTATTTTATGGGGAGGACTATTTTATGCGTTTTGAGCAGTCCTTATGAGCTGTCCCTCAAATGCTAGACTTATCTGTATCTGCGCTGTCTCCCTGAGCTGTACCGCAAATGCTAGACCAAAGGAAAAACTAACATTTGCAGGATCTTGTTCTCTGTTTTTTGTAGCAGAGTTTCGCTAATGATTTTTGGACAAGATAATTTACCTGCAAAGAAATGATAATTTATCAGGAGAAATTGATCGCTTACGATCAGAAAATTAAAAAACTGTTACCCAGCAACGACATTTTTTAAAATTTTTGTCTAATTTTTTGCAAAATTGTCGGAAAAAGAAATTTTCCAATTTTATTTTTGTTTAAAAATTATCTTTAGGATAAATAAGGAGAAAAAAGTTCTTTTGTGTTTCAAAAGCTAAGTAAATCTCTTGTTTAAGCTAAAACATAGTTTTTACTCACTTTATCTTTGGTCGTCTACAAAGATATCTTTTTGTTGAAAAGACGTCTATGGTTGAAGAAAAAAAGGTCATCTTATTGTAATTTGTGATCTATCTCGCATTTCCGGAAAAAAGAATTTACAAGCTTGACTTATTTCTTATAATTTGAGTTATAGAAAGAAGGTAAGTTTGTAACTTGGTATCTTTAGACAAAGTAAATAATACAGTATAAACCTCTTAGAGAGATTAGGCAAACGCTAGGTTCCCGAAAATAGAGCAGATTGTTTAATCTCTTTTTTTCTTCTCAATTTAGCTTGTTTAGTCAGTCAAAAGTTTATACTTTGCCCGTGGTGCTTAAGTAATAGGTTATGTAACGACAACCTGATTGTTTGGTTCTTTAACCTTTGTTGTATGCTTAGGTTCCCTAACCTTGTGTTGTCTGGTTGCTGTTTGACCTTGTGCTGTATGGTAATTTGTTAACTTATCAGTTCCGAACTTTAAGTTGGTATCCTAAGTTACCACCTTT
>NZ_NRHC01000087.1 GCF_003585885.1 Psittacicella hinzii
TTACATACTCACCAAACTCAAGTATGAGTTGGACTATTAATCATTCGGGCAATTAGTATGAGTTAGCTCAAAGCCTCACAGCTCTTACACATCTCACCTATCAACGTCGTAGTCTACAACAACCCTTATTTCTTAAAGAAAAGATATCTCATCTTAAGGAAGGTTTCCCGCTTAGATGCTTTCAGCGGTTATCCCGTCCGAACATAGCTACCCAGCAATGCCATTGGCATGACAACTGGAACACCAGAGGTTCGTCCATCCCGGTCCTCTCGTACTAAGGACAGACCCTTTCAAATATCTAACGCTTACGGCAGATAGGGACCGAACTGTCTCACGACGTTCTAAACCCAGCTCGCGTACCACTTTAAATGGCGAACAGCCATACCCTTGGGACCTACTGCAGCCCCAGGATGTGATGAGCCGACATCGAGGTGCCAAACACCGCCGTCGATATGAACTCTTGGGCGGTATCAGCCTGTTATCCCCGGAGTACCTTTTATCCGTTGAGCGATGACTCTGTCATGAAAAGTCACCGGATCACTATGACCTGCTTTCGCACCTGCTCGACATGTACGTCTCGCAGTCAAGCGGGCTTCTACCATTATACTAAACTCACGATGTCCGACCGTGATTAGCCCACCTTTGTACTCCTCCGTTACTCTTTGGGAGGAGACCGCCCCAGTCAAACTACCCACCAGACAATGTCCTAGATGAGGATTCACTCACCTTAGTTAGAATATCAACATATGAAGAGTGGTATTTCAACAACGACTCCATAAGAACTGACGTCCTTACTTCACAGTCTCCCACCTATCCTACACATCATAGGTCAATATTCAATGTCAAGCTATAGTAAAGGTTCACGGGGTCTTTCCGTCTAGCCGCAAGTACACTGCATCTTCACAGCGATTTCAATTTCACTGAGTCTCGGGTGGAGACAGCCTGGCCATCATTACGCCATTCGTGCAGGTCAGAACTTACCTGACAAGGAATTTCGCTACCTTAGGACCGTCATAGTTACGGCCGCCGTTTACTGGGGCTTCGATCAAGTGCTTCGGTTGCCCTAACACCATCAATTAACCTTCCAGCACCGGGCAGGCGTCACACCCTATACGTCCACTTTCGTGTTTGCAGAGTGCTGTGTTTTTAATAAACAGTTGCAGCCAGCTGGTATCTTCGACTGGTTGCTGCTTTGTAGAGCGTGCCTACTAACAGCATAACCAGCGCACCTTCTCCCGAAGTTACGGTGCTATTTTGCCTAGTTCCTTCACCCGAGTTCTCTCAAGCGCCTGAGTATTCTCTACCTGACCACCTGTGTCGGTTTACAGTACGGTTTAATACATATTAAGCTTAGAAGCTTTTCTTGGAAGCTGGGTATCAATCAATCTAGTAACCGAAGTTACTATCTTCATCACGCCTCATCTATAGCATACCGGATTTGCCTAGTATGCCAAACTACACGCTTAAACTCACTATTCCGTCAGTGAGCTGACCTAACCTTCTCCGTCACTCCATCGCATATGTATTAAGTACAGGAATGTTAACCTGTTTGCCATCGACTACGCATTTCTGCCTCGCCTTAGGTGCCGACTAACCCTACCACGAATACCGTTGGATAGGAAACCTTGGTCTTCCGGCGAACGGGTTTTTCACCCGTTTTATCGTTACTTATGTCAGCATTCGCACTTCTGATACCTCCAGCATACCTCCCGATACACCTTCAACAGCTTACAGAACGCTCCCCTACCCAATAATAAATTATTGCCGCAGCTTCGGTACTATGTTTAGCCCCGTTACATCTTCCGCGCAGGCCGACTCGACTAGTGAGCTATTACGCTTTCTTTAAATGGTGGCTGCTTCTAAGCCAACATCCTAGCTGTCTGTGCCTTCCCACATCGTTTCCCACTTAACATAGATTTTGGGACCTTAGCTGGCGGTCTGGGTTGTTTCCCTCTCCACCACGAACGTTAGCACCCGTGGTGTGTCTCCCATATAGTACTTTCACGTATTCGGAGTTTGCATCCTATTGGTACACCGAGATGGCGCCCGCAAAGAAACAGTGCTCTACCCCATGAAGTATTCATATGAGGCTCTACCTAAATAGATTTCGGGGAGAACCAGCTATCTCCCGGTTTGATTGGCCTTTCACCCCTAGTCACAGGTCATCCGCTACTTTTTCAACAGTAGTCGGTTCGGTCCTCCAATGTATGTTACTACAACTTCAACCTGCCCATAACTAGATCACCGGGGTTCGGGTCTACTTCCTGCAACTAAACGCCTAGTTAAGACTCGCTTTCGCTACGGCTCCCTGATTTAGTTAACCTCGCTACAGAAAATAACTCGCTGACCCATTATACAAAAGGTACGCAGTCACATATAAATATGCTCCCACTGCTTGTATGTAAGCGGTTTCAGGTTCTATTTCACTCCCCTAACAGGGGTTCTTTTCGCCTTTCCCTCACGGTACTGGTTCACTATCGGTCAATCAGTAGTATTTAGCCTTGGATGATGAGCCACCCATCTTCAGACAGGATTTCACGTGTCCCGCCCTACTTGTTGTTAACTTAGTACCACATCTACAGTTTCGCATACGGGACTATCACCCTCTGTGATTAACCTTTCCAGGTTATTCTGCTACTATAAATGCTATCATTAACGGCTAGTCCGCTTTCGCTCGCCACTACTAACGGAATCTCGGTTGATTTCTTTTCCTCCGGGTACTTAGATGTTTCAGTTCTCCGGGTTCGCTCTGCTTACGCAGTGATAGAGATTTGCTCTATCGGGTTTCCCCATTCGGAAATTCTGGAGTTTTAACGCTTCTTATCAACTCCTCCAGACTTATCGCAGATTAGCACGTCCTTCATCGCCTCTGATTGCCAAGGCATCCACCGCTTACACTTATTCAATTAATAGTCCAACTCATACTTTCTTAATTGAGTTAAATCAATCAAGAAAAAGTTGCTATTAAAGGTTTGTATATATAGCTGTTTTAATGCTTACATAAGAACAAGGTTTTATTCTTAATACATGATTAGAATAAACTTGAATACTTAGTAATTGTATTTACTTGCTTTTCGCTTGTTT
>NZ_NRHC01000088.1 GCF_003585885.1 Psittacicella hinzii
CTAGAGAGTTTTATTTTTATTGCAAAGCTAAAAGCTTGTAGTTTCAGTTTTCACAGTTTTCAGTTTTTAACTTTTAACTGTGGCTTTTAACTTTTAGCTATCTTTGAGCCTGGATATTAAGCTTTAGGTGAACTTAGACGATTTAAGTCAACACTTTCAACTTTAACATCAACGCCTGAACCGTTCTTAATATAAACGTCTAATTGGTTGAAGGCAATTTCAATGCCACGTTCTTGGCATAGACGGTTAATTGTACGGTTAATATCGTGTGTAGTTGGTACACGATCACCTAACTCTGGTACGTGACAACGTAAGATAAAGTTCAGAGTTGAAGCACCAAAGTCAGAGAAGTAACAAGTTGGTGGGTACTTGTCTTTGAAAACTTTTGGAGATAAGTTAGCAGCTTCTAATAGAGTTTCAGTTACCAGATCAACATCAGAACCGTAAGCTACACCAATATTTAATACTAGACGAGTACGAGATTCACTTAATGTCCAGTTAGTAAACGAACTAGTTACAAAAGTTTTGTTTGGAATAACGATTTCTTTGTTATCTGCATCAGTAATAGTCGTTGCACGAATACGAATTGATTTAATGCTACCGCTATTACCTGCAATCGTAACATAGTCACCAATACGAATTGGACGTTCAAAGAGAATAATAAAGCCCGCGACAAAGTTAGTAAAGATTTCTTGTAAACCAAACCCTAGACCAACTAATAGAGCTGAAAGTAGCCATTGAAGTTTTGACCAATTTAAACCTAAAGTACCTACAGCTACAGAGAAACCAATAGCAAATAAGATGTAAGCACTAATAGTTTGAATTGCGTATGGTAAACCATCAGCAAAGCGGATTTTACTAAAGACAAAGATGTCTAGAAGAGTTTTTAAGTTCTTCCAAATAAAGTAAGTAACAAGGATACTAACAATAGCTTTAAAGAAGTTTAATAAGGTAATGTTTTGTACCGTACCCGCTACTGTTCCAGCTACTTGCCAGATAGTTACTTTATCTAAGTAGTTAACAACACTCACTAGATCTGACCATACTACGTAGAAGACAATTAAACCAAAAGTCCACGCAATTAGATTAGATAAACGTAAGTAATCTACAAATTGGTCAAAGTAAGCTTGACGTTGTGCATTAAATAAAGCTAATGCTCTTTCTCTTTGCTGTACAAAGATATTACCTGAAGTTACTGCACTCTTATATTGAACATCATCTAAGTCATCAGCAATAACTTTTGGTTCAGGTTGAGCACGGCGAGAGTTTATTAAGTTAAATACCGCTAGTTCACGTTGTAAGAGACGAGTAACTAGGATAATAATTACAATGCCGTAGTAGCTATGTAGGATATGTTGTAAGATTACCGTAGTCGTATTAACATAACCGTTTAGTACCATTACTAACAGTAATAGCGGTAGTAACCAAACTAGACCAACTGCTACTTTGTACTTAAGGTCAAGATAACCGTGTGATAAACGGTAGCTTTGGTTCATCCTACGAGTATATCTGGTTAAAGCAACTAAAGTATAAATTAAAGCAACAACGTAAGCCGTTTGCCCTAAGATATTTTCAGACGGAGTTACCGTTGGGTGAACGTTAAAGTACATAATGTTCACGAAGATAAAAATCATCACCGCCGTTTCGTTGAGGAAATTACGTAACGTCTGGTTAAACACTGCTGTTTTCATAAACAGTTGTTTAACTGGTGACTCTGGTAAATCCATATATTTATCGGCTTCGATAACTTTTTCTTTACGCGCTTCAGGATCGATAACACGTACACTTTCCCAACATACTAAGTTGTTATCTTCACCAACTAATGGTTGAGTTTCATGAGAGATTAATCCTTTATGACGCTCAATTTCAGCTAAGAAATCAAGTCTTTCTTGACCAAAGCGTTTTTTGGTTGTTGCAGCAACTTTGGAGCTTGCAAAGATACGTGCTGGAACAAACTTAACACGAGGTTGTGGTAAGTGTAAGCTATCTTCAAGTAAATGTAGATCGTTGTTTTCGATTTTTGCGTAGAATGAACCTTTTGGACTATAGTGAGTATTTAGGACACCACCTGAACGTAAAAGGTTAATCGTGAACGATAAGAACATTAAGAAGATAAAAGTGTAACCAAAGTAGTCGATTACGTAACTTGTATCTTTAAAGATAGTATTAAAGAGAATTAATACCGCACCACCCCAAATAAATGAACGGTAGATATTAGTTAATAAAGTTAACAAGATCGCCAGAGGCGTAACAATAAAACCATCTTTTTCACGGTTATTTACGCGATTACGTAAAACTTCTAAGTGCGCAACAATACGATTAGTTTGCTTGTGAATAGCATAGCCTAAAAGAATAAACAGTGCTCCTAAGAAGTAGAATAACAGTGAACCTACAGTAATGGTAAATTGTGCTTTAACATTCTCGATTTGGTTCTTAGCACCGTACCAATAGGTTTTTAACCAATTGGCATTTACCGGAGGTGTTGAACGCACAAAGAAGTCTTGTTGGTTTAACTGGTTATCAATACCTTGGATTGTTGCTAATAACTTGTTTTGTAAGTTATCAACACCAGTTGTTTCAACAATTGCTTGGTTAAGAAGTTTTAAGTTCTCTTCAATTAAACTTGAGCGTTGACTTAAAATTTCTTTTAATGCTGCTGTTTCTTCAGCGTTAAAAGTTATATTATTGCTTTTTTCTAAATTTGCAATATATGTGTTTGGATTAGCTAGTAACTGTTGTTCAGCCAGTAATTGGAAGTTAGTTACTTGTAAGCTATTAATTTTGTTTGAAAAACTAGTTATCTCACCAACATCTGGTAAAAAGCTCTTTTGCTGGTTAATTAACACGTTTAACTCTAACGTACCTTTTAACACTTCAATTTGCGTTGAAATGGTACGCGAAACTTGTTGAGCTATGTCTAATTGACCACTACGCTCTTGATTTACTTGGTTAATATAAGTAATAAAAGAGTTGAGCTCATCAAGGTTATCTACCAGTTTACGGTTTGCTTGTGCTTGTTGCAGTAAAACAGGAGAGTCTTTAAATTGGTTTTCTTTACCAGCAACTTGGCTTTCTAAAGTACGGTTGTAAGCAGCGGTATAACTAGTTAACTGGAGGTTATACAGTTTTTCTTCTAAACTATATTTTTGTTTTAACAAATCATTGTAGTTTGTTAAAGTAGTTTGTTGTGAAATATAGTAGTTAGCTAAACTGTTACTTGCAGTTAAATAGTCAGCTTCAGCTTGTAAGTTTGAAATTTGCTGAATAGCTAAATTGCTACTTTCTGATAAAGTTGCCGTAATTTCTTGTAAGCGGTTGTTATTTTGAATAACTTCAACATTAGCATTAGTGCTTACTGGAATGATTTCTGCTTCTTGAGCATCTAATTTAGTTAAGTTATCGTTAATAACTTGGATTTGCGCTTGTAATTGCGCAACGCTTAACTTATCAAGATTAAGACTTGCTTGATCATAATTGTCTACTTGACTTTGTAAACTAGTAATTTGTTGAGCAAGTTGATCTTTTGCTTGAGTAATTTCATTAACTTTAGCAGTTAAGGAAGCTAAGTTTTGTAAAGCTGCAATTGCCTTGTTAGTATAGTCAATAGCTTGAGTTAGCTGGGTAATTGCATTTTGCGTAGTCGTATCTGGATTCGTCTGCGCTTTTAAAATATTTAACTGTTGGTTTAAATTTATTAATTTGTTATTTAAACTTTCAACTTGCAAATTTGCTTGCGTAGCAGCTTGGGTACTTGGCACAGCAAAGTTTAAAGCTTTAACTGCTAATTGAGGAGAGTTAGTTAAAGCTAAAGCTAAACCTGCTCCCAAGCCTAGGCTAGTTAGGAGTTTAATTTTACTCATAATAAAAACTTGTATCTAATAAGGATAATAGAGAGTTGAATGCTTATTATAACAGATATAACTCGCTATTATTTTGTAAAATCCATAATAATCTGGAGAATGTAAAAATCTAATTATGAAAAAGCTCCTCAGGTTTCCCTAAGGAGTTTTTCATTTTGCGTGATTTAAGATTGCAACTTAAGCAACGTTTTCGTTATTTGTTGCAGGAGCAACAGGAGCTCGTGGAACAGAACGATCACCGTGACAGTGTTTAAATCTTAAACCAGAACCACATGGACATGGATCATTACGACCTACACCCGCAAAGTTTAATTCTCCATCAGCTGCAGGAGCATTTACTTGTGGCGCAGGAACAGGTTGACCTGTTGTTAGTGGTTGGTTGTTAGTTGGAGTTTGTTCTACGTGTACTTTCGAAAGAATTGAGATTACATTGTAGTTTAAGGTATTTAGTAACGCACTAAACATTTCAAAAGATTCACGTTTGTACTCTTGTTTTGGATCTTTTTGTGCATAACCACGTAAGTGGATGTGTCTACGTAAGTGATCCATATCACTTAAGTGTTGACGCCATAAGTCGTCAAGGTTTTGCACAAATACTGCACGCTCAACCGCGATTTTTAACTCGGCACCAAGTTGTTCCATTTTCGCATTATAAGCTTCTAAGATCTTCTCAGCAATTTCACGTACAAAGTCTTCTTCTTGTAAGATTGCTGATTCTTCTAGACGTTTTTTCACAGAGTAGTCTAGGTTGAAGTCATTTTTTAGAAGCGCATCTAAACCATCTAGATCCCATTGTTCATACACGGTATTAGGTGGCATAAAGCGAGAAATAACATCACCCACAACATCATAAGTTTGGTTAATAATTAACTCACTTAGATCATCTTTTTCAAGTAAGTAATCACGTTGTTGGTAGATTACTTTACGTTGTTCGTTAATTACGTCATCGTAACTAATTAGATCTTTACGGATGTCAAAGTTGTGAGCTTCAACTTTACCTTGCGCATTAGCGATAAAGCGAGACATGATCTTCATGTCTAAGAAGTCATCTTCGTTAGTGAAAGCATTAGCTAAAGTTTTTAAGCGTGCTTCAGGGATAAAGATACGTAATAGGTTATCTTCTAACGAGAGGTAGAAACGAGATGAACCTGGGTCACCTTGACGACCAGCACGACCACGTAACTGGTTATCGATACGACGAGATTCGTGACGTTCAGTACCAATAATTGCTAGACCACCAGCGTTACGTACTAACTCGTTATCTTCTTCCCATTTTTTGTTAACTGCAGCAATTTGTTCTTCAGTTGCATCTGGACCTAACTCTTCGATCATTGATTTACGGTTACCACCTAAGATGATATCTGTACCACGACCTGCCATGTTAGTAGCAATAGTTACTGTACCAGGTTTACCAGCTTGCGCAATGATTTCCGCTTCACGCATGTGGAACTTAGCGTTTAATACTTGGTGCGTAATCCCTGCTTTAGTTAAGAACTGTGAAAGAACTTCAGATTTTTCAACTGAAGCGGTACCAATTAGTACCGGTTGACCACGACTAATACGTTCTTTTACGTCATTAACGATAGCTTTGAATTTAGCTTTTTCTGTTTTGAACAGAATGTCAGGTAAATCTTCACGCGCATTTGGACGGTTAGGTGGAACTACTACAGTATTTAAGCTATAGATTTGGTTAAACTCAAATGCTTCAGTATCAGCTGTACCTGTCATACCTGAAAGGTTTTCATAGGTACGGAAGTAGTTTTGATAAGTAATTGAAGCAATTGTAGTATTTTCCGCTTGGATAGGTACTCCTTCTTTAGCTTCAATAGCTTGGTGAGTACCGTCACCCCAACGACGTCCTTCCATTGTACGACCTGTATTCGGGTCAATAATCATAATTTGATTATTTTGTACGATGTAGTCTACGTTTAATTCAAATAAAGTATGTGCTCTTAGAGCGGCATTAAAGTAGTGTAATAACTGTAATGAACGAGTTGAGTACAGAGATTCACCTTCTTGTAATAAACCTGCAACAGTTAGAATTTGTTCTACTTTAATTTGACCTTGTTCAGTTAAGTGTACTTGACGGTTTTTTAAATCAACTACGTAATCACCAGCTTGACTTTCGTCTTCGATCTCTTCTTTTTCTTGCGCTTTTAAGTGAGGAACCACTTTGTTCATCGCAATACAAAGATCTGTAGCATCAGACGCTTGTCCAGAGATAATTAATGGTGTACGTGCTTCATCGATAAGAATTGAGTCAACCTCATCGATAATACAATAGTAGTGTTCACGTTGTACTTTGTCTTCTTTACGGTTTACTAAGTTATCACGTAAGTAGTCAAAACCTAGCTCACTGTTAGTTGCATAGGTAATGTCACAATTGTAAGCTTCACGTTTTTGTTCATTAGTCATGCCTGAAAGGTTAATTCCCACGCTAACGTCAAGGAAATTAAATAATGGCATATTGTTTTTTGCGTCACGTTCAGCAAGGTAGTCGTTTACTGTCACTACGTGGACACCACGACCAGTTAAAGCGTGTAAATAAGACGCCATAGTTGAAGTTAAGGTTTTACCTTCACCTGTACGCATCTCCGCAATTGAACGCGAACATAATACAAGAGAACCAATAACTTGCACGTCAAAAGGACGCATACCTAAAACACGTTTAGAAGCTTCACGTACTACAGCAAAGGCTTCTGGACGAATGCTTACTAAGCTTTCGCCTTTTGCTAAACGGTCACGGAATTCTTGAGTTTTTGCTTTTAGTTCTTCATCACTTAACTGTGAGATAGAGTGTTCAAGATCATTGATCTTTTTTAATTCACGGTTCATACGAGCAAGGATACGATCATTGCTTGAACCAAATAATTTTGTAAAGATTGAAGTAAAGATATTCATAAATTAAAACTTCGTATAGCCTCTGGCAATAATGTTCAACTTAAGTCTAATTTGGTGCACCAAATTAGACTCCTAGCAAAAATATAAAAATAAATTTGTAGGGTGAAATTATGGCGCAGCTCTAACTATGCTATAAACCAAGAGAGATAAGCGTTGCTCTGGTTGCGTCAAAGAATATTTCTTTTTCGGCACCTCTTGGCTAGCAGGGCTAGACGGAAGTTGAGGAGTAATCTTATGTTGACGATAAGTTAGGTTATTGTTTTTTAAGAGTAAACTAATATCAGAGGTTTGGGAAAAACGATTTAAACGACTATTAGCTTCACTCTGGGGAACATTACTAAATACCGCAGTAATAAAGATTAAACATGCCAGAAAAGCACAACGATAATTTTTGTGGATGAGCTTTTCTTGTTGCATAGGAAAAAAGTTAGATAATGACCTGTATATGTTACCTAAACTTGCCTTTTTAAGCAAATAAAATTTAGTATTTTTTCGATAATTTTTCTCGGAAATGGAGATTAGGTAAAAATTATTAATGCTTCGAGCAATTTTTAGGAGAACAAGCTATTAGAATAGCACAGTTAGCATATTTTGGTTAACTCTTTATATAGACAATTTTATCAATGTAAAGTTTTATTAAAAATTGAACTTTAATGGAGAAAGGACAATAATGCTGTTATTTGCGGGGAGAGAAGAGAAAATCTAGGAGAATGCAGAAGATCAGTAGAGCTTATTAGTAGATCTTGAGCGGGCAATGAACTTTTGCCCATAGATAGCAGATAGTATAGGACAGGTTGTAAATATCTGAAGTAATAGAGCAGTATCTAGAACTGTACAGCAGTATCTGCGTAATGGTGCAGCATCTGCATAGCAGTAGAGTATCGGCATAGCATTAAAGTATCGGCATAGCATTAAAGTATCGGCATAGCATTAAAGCATCGGCATAGCAGTAGTAGAACAGTATTAAGGGAGAAGAAATGTTTCTTCTCCCTTAATACTTTAGGTCTTAGATTAAATTTTATATTCTTCCTATTTCAAGAAGTTTTGGCTACTAAACCTTTGTCTGCAAAGTAAATTTGGTTTAATAAGTAAACTTTCTTGTCGAATAAGTTTGGTTACTAGTGAGGAGAACCAAAACGAGTTTGTAGTTCTTTCTTGTGCAGAGAGATCGCATTAGTGCGAATACGACTGTCTTTAGCTGGGTAGAGGTAGTTAAAGATAAGCACAGTAATAAGTCCGGCAACTATAACTCCAATCCCCAAGAAGAGAAAGGTTTTCCCCATATATCTAGGTTCCATACTAATTAAGTAAATAATGATACTTGGAATAATGGTACGAATACTCAAGAAGAGAGATGAAGCTGTACCGACCATATGGTTGTAATCCATTAAATAGATAGAAACTAGATTAGCATTTTGGAAACCGGTAAATAAGGCATTACAAGTTTGCGCAATTACCAGACCTATAGGGCCAAGGAAGTAAAAGGCAACGGCAAAGTTAACTGCACAAAAGACAGTTTGTAAAAGAGTCGCGCTTACTAAAATCTTTTGTGGGTTAAATCTTTTAACTAAAGAGCCATTGAGGCGGTTAGCGAGAATGGTAAAAATTACCGGAATTATTGAGTAGTAACCAATTTGATAAGGAGCTATTTGATAGTCACTTACAAGGATAGCTGAACAAAGAGCTGTCCAAGCAAATATTACCACCGCCATTAAACCACCAAGAAATAAACAAAGCAGTGATTTTACATTTGATAAAATCGTAGCGTAGTTCTTGATAATGGCTACAGGGTTAATTGATTGACGACGCTTTTTATCTAAGGTCTCTGGGATCTTAACTAAGAAGCAAAGAAGAGCAAAGATACAAATTGCCGAAAGAATCGTAAAGATCCAACGCCAACCTAAAGCTACCAGAACATAGCCACCAAGCAATGGCGCGAAAGCTGGAGCCATTAAGAAAAGAATCATTACCCAAGAGTTGTAAACTATAAAGTTTCTCGCTGAATAACTATCGCGTAAGATTGCCGTAGGTAAAAGCCCAAAGCAACTAAAGATCACTCCTTGACAAAAGCGTGCTACTTGCAGTTGCCCAAAGGTTTGGGTATTTATAAAGATAAAGTTAATTAGCACTGCTAATAAAGTACAGGCAATTAAAGAATTACGACGACCAAAGCGATCGGTAATTGGTCCCCAGATTAATTGTCCAAAACCTAGTCCAAGGAAGTAAGTTGCAGATAGAGTTTGGATTTGCGCGAGAGAAACATGATAATCTTGTGCTACTTCCAGAATTGCGGGATTAAATGAGGTGTTAGCTAGTCCGGGAGTAATTGAAACTAAAGATAATAAGATGACAATAAAATAAGCAGGTGGGAGTTTTTTCTGTAAGGCTCTTTGATGTGTACTTATGACGTCATAATTTGAATGAGCTGAGGTATTCCCACTCTCTTTTTTATGTCTATGCACAGTTTCATAGTGGGATTGGTAATCCCAAAACTCGACACGACGTTTGGGTGTTAGATTATGAGGAAGTTCGTCTTCCTCGGGATTGTTTGTTGAATTACTGGTCATGATATTTTTTTATTATCAAAAATTAATGTGAAAGGATAAAAAGCTTTACTTTGCAGGCATTTACAGACAAAGGAGAGCTTTATATATTATAGCAAAGTCAAAGCGCGCGATCTTAAGGTATAATATTCTTGTTAAACAACCTCATAGATTAATATGACAAAAACAGTTTTTTCACTTTCAGAGGATCCATTAGATCTCCCTGAAACTAAGGTAAAATTAAGTTTTTCTCAACTTATGGCTAACTTACAGTTAATGCTACGCATTCGTGCATATTTGTGGGATAAACTGCCAGAAGGCTTGGGAAAGAATTTAGCCGAGCAACTGCATTTAAAATATGCTGCAAGTGTGCAAGGGCTAATTTGTCCGATTTTATCTTTAAATGACCAAGGACAAATAAGCAAAATAGTAGTGAACTACTACTTTGCCGGTTACGCAACGACCTTACGTAAACCGTTTCAAAATTTACTACAAAATTTAAAAAAAGAAAGAGAGTTCTACACGCTTGCTAGAGTAGAGTTTGAAGAACGTGTAAACCCTGAACTGTATAAACTAGCAACAGAATATGATTTACAGTTACAACGTCAAAGTCGTATTGACTTAAATGACTATTATCATGAACAGCATATTAGCCAAGAGTTAGAAGATCAACAACTTGCTTTGCTCTTAGGCGTTAACCCCGAAGAACTCAACCATTTAGTTAAAGGCAAAGAAAGAGACTTCTATAAACTCCTTCGTCAACATGAAAAACAATTACAAGCAAATGTATTTGATGTTGATAATCCTTTGCTAAGTGAACAAATAAGTGCTTATGTTGAAGACCAGTTAGAGACACGTACTACTTACTATCAAGCGCAGCAATTAGCTGAGCAACAAAAGCGTTTGCTCGAAAATTATCAAGATGTAAGTAAGGCTCCTTTACCTGATTATGTTACGCGTGAACAAATGCGTACTGGTATTTTCTGGGAGCTTTTGGGGCAGTCTTTAGTTGAGGGAGATAATGCTTTATTTGCTCAAGAAGCTCGTGAGCAATTTGCACGTCAACAAGCGCAAAGACGAGCTGAAGTCTTTCAAGCTTATCTTGAGCGCGCAAATAGTGAAACTGCCGAACCCAAACTAGATTTAACAGCTGAACAAGCTTTACGTCAAGAAAAGGACAAGCAGTTAATCGTAACTGCTAATTTTGCTTTAATCTCTCAAGAGTTACAAGCTGAATTAAATAGTTTTGTGCGTGAGTTAGTGCCTCAAGTCATGACTCATTTTGCTTACCAAGCATGGCAGAATTTTAATTTAGGTTATGCAGATAGATACCATGAAGCTAAGGAAATTTTAGAAACAAATCCAGAACATGCACATGCGCGTGCAGTTATGGATAGTTTTTTATTGCCAATTAAGCAAGATATGCTTGATGGCTTTGCTTTAAATGAGCTTAAATTAGTGCAAAGAGCTATTTGGCAAATAGGTAAGCAACAAGTAACTTATGGTAAAGAGATTGCGCAATTTTTTACCCAAGCGTTACAAATGCCGGTTAATCTCTTTAAACTAGGGGAATGCTTTGCCTATAGTGAGCAAGAACCACAATACTGGGCGGTAGATACAGTTTTAGCTTGCTTTTCTTGGTCTGAGTTTAAAGAAAACTACCTTGAGCAAACAATAAAACCTTTATTTTCTACAGAACTCTTGCAGAAAATAAGTTTTATGAGCTTAGCAGAGTATAACCAAGTAGAGCAGAAATTAGAGCAAGGTGAATTTGTAGTGCCAACGGCTATAAGTGGAGAAGAGTTAGACACGTCTTTACAAGGTTTGCAAGAACTCTTTGCTTATAAGCAAGCATTGCATGAGCAATTAGCTTCGCTTGAAAAAGCTTTAGCAAATCCATCACTTGCTAAATACCAAAACTATTTCCAAGAGCTGTCTCTTGCTGTTAGCAATAACTTGGAGTTACTTGAGCAATTAACTAGCCAAGTAGGTGCTTTAGAGCAAATGAAGCAAGCTAGCTTAAAAGATGGAAGTAAATCGCAATTAAGTTTGCCTGCAGAGTTTGAGCAGAGTTTAGCAAAACTTCTTTCTTTACCAGCAAACGGTATGACGTTAGAGGCTGGGCAAGAGCAGGAGAATTTAGCTCAAGCAAATGAGCTAGCTGAGCTTGCTGAAGTAAAAGCGCAGAGTGCTAAACTTGCTCATTGGCAACAAGAAATGACTACTACTCTTAAAGCTCTAGCTACTAGTCTTAAACCTCTTTTAGATTTATCAGTTTTACCAGCACTAGATAATGAAACTGGTAAAGGAGAGAAAAAAGCAGCACAAAACTATGCACAAGAAAATGACAATGCGCAAGGAAATGAGCTCGATATCGAAAAAGCGAGCAAAGAGCAAGATGCTGAAGCTTTTAGTGAGAAAGATGTAATCTCGGCTGCGCAATGGGAGAAGTTTGCTCAAGATATTCAAGCTAAACTCCAAGAGCAAGATCTTGAGTTTGAGTTAAGACAAGAACAAAGAGAAGCTCGTGTACAAGCGCAACGTGTAGCTGAACAAAATCGCAAACAAAAACAGCCTAAGCAACCTAAGCAAGTCGAGGAGGTAACTCCTGAAGAAAAGGTTGCTTACTGGCGAGATTTTGACTATAAAGCCCGTATAGGGGCGCAGTTAGCAAGTAACACAGGTATTTATCATTCTGATGGGCAAGTAGTTGAGCAAATGCAAGAGTTTGTTAAAGCTTTACGTAAAGAGCTCTTTCGTAGTCAAACTTTTAACGTTAATATCAACAAGGTGCCTGCTGAACTAAGTAAGCAGTTAGTTAAAGAGAAAAATGCTTACGAATTGGCTTTAGCGAGAGGTTATAATCCAGCTTATCAACTGCTTCGTTTACAAAATGAGTTTTTAGAGCGTCAAATTAAACGTGGACGTAAAATAAAAAACTATCTTGTTTATGCCAAAGATTTTGTTGAGCAAATGCCACAAGATTTATTTTTCCATGATCAAGAAGCGCCATATCTCGGTAAGCAAGGTATGATCTTAGCCTTACAGGCTGATATAAGTCAGAGTGGAGGAGCGACTAACTCTCACAGTGATGAACCTGAAAGTCTTGAGTATAGTCAAAATCGAGTTAATAAAGTTGAACTGGATCCAGACCTACCTCTTGATGTCGCTATCTACCAGCTAGTTGAAAAACGTTACGAGCGTAAAGACAGAGACTTCCTCAATAGTCTTTTACGTCAGTATGATAGCTTGATTGCGCAAAAATCTAAGTTAAAAGGCAAGGATTTGATTTTTGCAGCTGTAACCAAGGATTTACCTGATGCTAAGCAAAAACAAGTCAATGCCTTAGAAAAGCGTTTACTTAAAAGTACCAAAGAAAACTTAGCTGTTATTATTCCCGTGATTAATGCGGTGTATGAGCAACAGCAAATTGAAAATCCTTGGTTAGCAGATAATTACCAAGATTTTGATTTGCTTCAAGCTTTACGTGAAGTTAATCAGCTAGGATTAGTAGTAAATGATCTACGTACTTTAAGCGCAAGACTGAATAAGCATGCTCATCCTAATTTTATTAGTGTAATTAGTTTGGTTGAAGAGTACCAAGAGTTAATCGGTTTTAAACTCATAAAATTCTCTGATGAGCAGGACGAACCTTTAACTCTAGAGCAACTTGAAGCCAAAGCGCAAAGCGATGATAAGTATGCGCAACTGTTAAAAGATCCAGTTAAACTCGAAGCTTGGCTAGCTGAACGTGAAGCCCAAGCGCGTAAGCAAGAGCAACTCTTTACCGAGCTGGCAACTAAAGTTAAAGAGCAAGGACAAGAGCAAGATTTTGCTGAACAAGTAGATTTAATTAAACAGCACCGTCAACTTGCTTCGCAAAGTTATCAACGTCCATATGTCGCCTCTTCAACTTTATCAGCAACTGGACAAAAGTTTATGCAACAGCGTGGGCATAAACCAGTTAGTGCAGTACGTGAGTATCAAGAGGAGCATGGTTTACGCTTACCACAAGTTATAGAACAAGAAAATCTTGATCTTATTCGTGTCTACCAAAGATTAGTGTTAAACCCTGACTTGATTGAAGCCGAGCTTAATTCTAAAGAAAGCAATACGCAAGTATTCGCTATCTATAGTCAAGCTCCAGAGCTAGAAACTCTTGATTATAGTAAAACTGAAGCTCCACATTTAGCGCAAAGCTTCCCACGTAAGAGCAAAGATTTTGCCTCTCTGTTTGAATTTAAAGTAATTAAAGAAGAACAGCAGTGGCAAAAAGACGAGCATGCACCTCAAGTGGTTGAGGAAGAGCTTGAGTTTGCAGGAGTGAGTGATCTCTCTCATGCGCCTCTATATGGCCAACGCCAAGCACAACAGCGTGCCAAAGTTGAGCAACTTATGGAGCCACCAGAGTTTACTCCGGAAGAAGTTGAGAGAAAACTTGAAGAAATTGCTCAACGTCATCGTAAACGTCGAGCACATTTTGCTGCTCTCGATCGTGAGCTACAAATTTTAGAGCACGCAAAGGCTAGCGGTTCAGGAGCAATGCCTAATAGTGAAAGGAAACTAAAAGAACCTAAGTAGGTGATGGCGAGTGTGGGCTAGCGAGTGTGGACTATCTGTAAGGAAAACAATAAAACCTAGAGGGAAACCTCTAGGTTTTATTGTTTTTTATGCTTTTTCTTGTTCAGGCTTAGGCAAGGAGATTAACGTCTACTTTATTTTTGTTGGTAAAGAGACTAGTTAAGAGGGCTGTAGCTAAAGCTACAAGTAAAACTGATCCAGTGATTATTAACATATCACTAAGTTTAAGTTCAACTGGAATATAGTCGATAAAGTAATTAGAAGCACTAATTACTTCAACTCCAGCGTCAAGTAATGCTGTACTTAGATATTCTAAGGCAAAACTTAAAAGAGCGCCAAGAGTTAAACCAATAACCACAGCATAGCCTGCGAGGATTAAACTATAGTAAATAAAGATCTGGTGAATTTGCCAAGTAGATAAGCCTACGGCTTGCAAGCTGGTAATTGATTTTTTCTTGTCACGAATTTGAATTAAGATCGAACAAATAATGTTAAAGCTTGCTAAGGTTAAGACAAAGATTAGACCTATATTTAATAAAGACTTAATCATAGGAATATCGTGATAGATATTTGGATAGACTTGTCCCCAAGTTGTGTAGCTAATGCTTTGTTGGCTTGTCCAACCTTGATAAGGAACTATGTTGAGATTGTCAGGATCAACTAGTTTGATTTGGAAAGCATTAGCAATATCTTGTGCTTTTATCTTGCCAGCTTGGCTAGTTAGAAGACAATTAGCTTCTGGATCTTTTACCGGAGTAATTTCTCCATTAGCACCAACGTTTGGGTATGGACAATTGGAGTTAACTAAGCCCACAATTCCCATAGCATCATAGATATTGTACAAAGTGAGCTCTTTATCAAAGAGTCCATTAGAGTCTATGATCCCGCTAACAATAAAGTATTGGTTTTGCTCTAAACGGCTGTTTTGACTAAAGATATACATGCGAACAAAATCACCTACTTCGATATTTAGATTTTGGGCAAGTTGCTTGCCTAGGACAATACTTGGCGTATTGAGGTAGGTGTTGTATTCGTCTTGGTTCTTAGTATGGGCTACGAGCAAGTTAGCTTTAGCAAGGAGAGAGTTCTGACTATAAGGATCCAGACTGGAGGAGATTAAAGTGGTTAAACCACCTTGTTGTTTCAGGTAATCACCTAGACTACTTACTTGCGCAAAGCTTTGCGGTTCAACGGCAAAGGCTTGTACAACTTGACGTTGCGTCCCGTTTTCAAGAAGCACGGTTTTGCTTACTAGCGGAGTTATGGCTGCGACATTACCAAACTGTTTAAACTCTTTTTCTAACCTTGCGCCATCGATAAAGCTCTGGTTATTGGGAGTAAAAACTACTGCTTGCGGGATTAGGTTAAGAAAACGGCTGTGCAGTTGTTGATCAAAGCCGTTTAACACCGCATTGGTAAGTAAAAGAATGGAAATGCCGAGAATAATTCCAAGTTTGGTTAACCAATTGATAAAAGAGAGAACACGAATACTAGATTTGTGTTTATAAAAACGCCAAGCGATCATCAAAGTTAATTTGGGAAGCTTAGGCATAGTTTAGTAATCTCCCTTTATCGAGATGCCAACGAATCGGTAAGCTTTGGGCAATATTCAGATCGTGGGTAACTAAGAGAATGCTTGTAGCAAAGTCTTGGTTAATACGATGAATTAACGCCATAACCTCGTTAGAGGTTTCTTGGTCTAGGTTACCTGTAGGCTCATCGGCAAGAATAATTTTAGGATTATTTATTAAAGAGCGGGCAATAGCCACTCTTTGTCTTTCTCCACCAGAAAGTTGATCTGGGAAGTGGTGCATACGTTCGCCAAGTCCCATATACTCTAATAACTCTTGCGCACGTTTACGTGCTTGTTTGAGATCAGCTTTGCCAATTTGCGCCGGTAAGAGTACGTTTTCTAAGGCATTAAAGTCTGGTAATAGGTTATGAAATTGGAAAATAAAACCTATCTCTTGATTACGGAGAGCATTAATCTCTTTGGCAGACATTTTTGCGAGGTCTTTCCCGCGCCAGTAAATAGTATCTTCTGGTACTTTTTCAAAGCCAGCAAGGAGGTAAAGTAAAGAAGATTTACCATTCCCAGATTTACCAACCAGAGAAATTTGCTCTCCCTCTTTAATACTAAAGTTGAGATCAGAAAAGATTATAGTGGCTTGCTCTTGAGACGCAAGAGCTCCATGAGTAACTTTGGCTTGGTTATTAATATAAGCCAAAGAGAGATGTTTAACTTCAAGAATAGTCATAATTTAGCGTAAAACTTGAGCTGGACGAATGCGAATAATAAAGTATCCGGCAATCGCAGTAGTTAGAAAGATAACAGCTGTACAGCTCAGATAAGTTAGAGCAATACTTGGGTAGTTAATTTCGAGCGGGATATTAATATTAATGTACTGATTGTACTTATCCCAAAAATGAGTAATGCAGAAAAAGAGGACAATACTTATTAAGTTACCTCGGATAAGTAGACCTAGTACCATTGCTAAAAACACTTGATTGAGTTTAGCAGGAGGCATACCAAGAACATTTAAAATAGCAATATCTCGATCTTTTTCCACAATAATAAAACTAAAGGTAATTAAGCAACTTAAGATGGCAATAATAATGAGCAATGAAGTTAAGGTTGTGGTTACACGCCCCTCAGTCTTAATTGCATTAAAGATTACCGCATAGCGCTGGCGCCAATCGCTAGCGCTAACTATGCCAAGCTTGTCGCCATTAATAGTTTGTGGGTTAGCGCTATAGCTATAGTTAGCTTGTGCTTCTAGACCCAGTTTAGGGATAACTTGCTCAATCTGTAACGGATCTTTTAAAAAGATATTGATTTGTTGTAAATTGCTCGTGAGGTTTAAACGAGCAAGATCATAGAGATTGGCGTACCAAGTATCATTGAGAGAAGCGTCGTTATAGATATAAGCAATAGTAAACTGACGCATCACCGGCATAAAGCCTGTTGGTAAGTAAGTAGACTTATTACTATTAATTAAAGTAACTTTATCACCAATTGTTAAAAGGTAGCTATGAGCAACACTTGCCGGAATTGCCAAAGTAAACTGTCCACGCGGAAGGTCAAAGTTTGCTACTTCAGGAGGAATGTTTAAGGGAGCATTTGTATTAGTATTTAGTTGTTGACGCGTTTGTGGATTGTCATTATCTAAACCAAATACTTGGGCTTCCAAAATACGTTCGTTTACCTGAATAAAAAATTGCCCACCAGAGTAAAGGTTGAGTTGATTAATATCCTTAGCTATTGGACTTTGGATTAACTCTTGCATAGCCTGACTAAGCTGTGGCGTAGTTTCTCCGTTGACCTTAGCTAAGGGCTGATTAAACTCAACAATAATTTGTGGAGTGTAGTTTAAGAGGCGATCCTTCTGGAATTGTTGCATAGAGTAGAGTACAGAAGTAATCAACGTAATAGCAAGGGTTGCTAAGACAAAAGCAACAATTGACAGTAAGTAACTAATACGGGTAAAGCGAGTGCGACGCACCGCTTTACCAAATCGTTTACTTAAATAGAGTACGGTTGTAAACACAATTTTAATCTTTATCTAAATGAATAATCAGATCACTAAGTTCATTAAGGAGTTTATGACTTGGCATTTGCGCGTAAACTCCGTGCTTAACTAGCTCTTGCTCTTGGTTAATACTTGGACTGTACATATTGCCACGAATAAAGAGATACATACCAATAAACTTAATTTGTTTGAGAGCTTGAGGTTGGTTAGCAAAGAGGTTTTGGCGACAATAACTATAAACAGCTGCAAGGTAAAGATACATTTGTAAAATGTAGCCAGTGTCTTGCATGGTTTTTTCTAGAGCCTGCGGTAAATAGTCATTTGGATGACTGCCAAGCATATTAGTTTTATAGTCAATAATAAAAAATTCTTGCTCACTAATTAAAATTAAGTCCACTAGACCTTTAAATTGATCGAGTTTAATTTGTTCAAGGCTAGCATTGTCCTTTAATTTAATTACTTTGTGTTTAGCAAGGATATCAACAAAGCGCGGAATTAGTTGCGTAAATTTCTCATTATTGATTTTATTAAAGTAAAACTCCCACTCAGTAGTAGCTTCAATAGTTTCAACCTTGTTAGCTAGGTTTAAACGTAAAATATTAGCATCTTGCTTGGAGCTTTTTAGAGCTAGTTCGAGAGAATTAGTGTTACGTAGAGTATCAAGATCAAGCAGAGGGTAATCCATTGAAGTACGGATTAACTGCTTAACTAAATTACTTTGTCCATTAAAGAAGTCATTAATTTGCTGACTAAGAGGATTAGGGTTAGTTTTTACTTGATTAAAGTAGTTCTCATAAAACTCATGCACGAGAATACCAAACTCATTACCTCGCGGTAAGTAACGCATCGCCAAAGCAAACTCTTCTGGGTTAGTAGCATACTCTAAGCCCGCAAAGCTATTACTTTCCTCAGCACTGTACCAAGGAGTTTCAAGCAGTTGCTCTTCGTCGGCGTCACTAAGTTCACGTTGACCATTTTTATTTTTTAATAAATTAACTTGATCACTTAAAGTAACAGAAGCATCGCTATCTTCTTCCTCAATAACTAGTTCTTCTTGTGCTAGTTGTTGGACAAAGCTGTCTTTAACCTGGGTAAAACTTAAGCGTTGGTTAAACGGTAAGTTTTTACGGAGGTCTTGATTAGTTTTTACAGGTAAGAGGAAATTGTTATGGTTAGAGACTGCAATTTCTTCTGCGGTTAAACTTTGACCGAGGAGTTCAAGTTGTTTCACTTTTAAAGTTTGCTCTTTACTTTGGCTGGTATGAGTATTAACTTGTTGGTTTGTGTTTGCCTCTAACTGATGAGCTTGTTGTTGAATTTGCGCAACAAAGTTAGTCAGTGAAGAAGCATAGGCAGGATGGACGCCAACAAAGTAATACTCTTTGTCTCCAAGAGTAGCAGGTACAGCTTTAATCTCTGGTAGAGCATAGCTTTGGTAAAAGCTATTACTCGGGTGATACACTTGTTCATAAGCTGCCAGTACATAACCCGGTAGAAGTTCAAAGAACTTAGTACGAGGAATTTGTTCTAAATCGTACAAGTACTTTTCTTGTTGATAAAAAGATAGAAGTTTATGGACTTCTACTTGATTACTTTGGAGAGCAAACTCTTGATAAGCTTGAGCGTTATAACTCGCAAATTGTTTTTGCTCATCAAAGTTACTTGGATTATCCAAAGGATTAGTAGTTAGATGTTTCTCGATATACTCTTTTGGTAAAGGAAAATCTATCGAGCCACGGTTAAAGAAGTAAAAGGTTGCAGCCTTAGCACGAGTAGCACCTACATAGAGAGTACGAGCTTCATCACTAGCAGAGATATCTTGGTAAAAACGATGATCTATAGCATTACTAAAGTCATAGAAGTCTTTAAATCCTGGTAAAACATTGTTTAGGTTCCAGTCTCTTACTTCGTTTTCTACTCTATTGCTATTAGCAAAATTAAAAGTTTGCGCAGCTATAACAATTTTAAACTCTAGACCTTTGGAGCTATGAATAGTCATCATAGTCACGCTTTCTTTGTTTTTCTCACTATCTCCTTGGTGAAGAGTAAAGTTTTTGTTACTTTTAGTCAGGTAAACTTTAGCGCTATCGTAAAAATTCTTGATAAACTGCGGGTTGTTTAGTTGTAATAAAACTCTTTCTTTGTTTTTCACATCATCAAGTGATTCAAAGAGAAGATTGTAAACTTGCCAAACGTTTTCAATAAAGTCTTGAGGTACTCTAATGCCTGAAAAAATTAGGTTCTCTTGGATTAGTTTGTCAATGGCAGCTAGTAAACCACGAGTTTGCCAAATATCTTGCCAACGTACTAGTTTTTCTCTAACTTCTTGATAAGCATGCGCTTGGTTTAAAGCATTGTGAATTTGGTTAAAAGTTAAGCCAGATAAACTTGAGTAGATAAATTTTCTTACTAAAGTTTGATTATCAGGTTCCACAATTGCGCGTAAAGCTAAGGTAATGTCTTCAAGAATTGTACTGTTTTGATCAATATTGTCACGATTAAAATCGCAGTCAATATTGTATTCTCTTTTGAGAATAAGAGCTACTCGCTCGAGATCATTGTTATTACGGGATAAAAAGCAAATATCTTTAGCAGATACTGGTTGCTTAGTATTATCTTTACCTTGGAGATAAAGTTGTCCATTTTTCCCCATAGTAACTAGATGAGCGATAAAGTTAGCAATTCCCTCAAAAAAGTCATTGGTAGCATTAGCACCTTTTACTCCGTCTTCAGGCATACTACCTATTAGGTTAAAAGGACTAAGGATCTCTTCGTTACCATTGGCATCTGCAAAGATCAAAGTTGAGTTTTTGGGATTACCTGCAGTTACCAGTTGATACTTGATTTGCGGTAAATTAAAAAAGCGATTGTTAGCGGTAAATAAGTAGTTACAAGCTTCAACAAATGGCTGACTTGAACGGAAGTTACGACTTAGAACTGGAGCTTTAACAGCTTTATCTTGCGCTTCAAAGTAGTTAAAGATATCCGCTCCCCTAAAAGCATAAATTGCTTGCTTAGGGTCACCAATCATAATTAGACCACGATTTTGTTTACTGCCGATTTCTTCATTGATATCATCAATGAAAAATCTTTTAACAATTTCAAACTGTACCGGAGAAGTATCTTGGAACTCATCTATAAAGATAAACTTAAATTTTTCACGGATAATTGCAATACTTGCTGGATTAATATTTTGTAACAGCAAGAAAGCTTTACCGGTTAAATCTAATTCTTTATTAGTAAAACTATGATTGAGATAACGTTTTAATACCTTATGGGTAAAGAAAATACGTAAGGTATTAAAGGCTTTTACGTGCTTTGATTCTTGCTCTAGTTGTAGTTGTAGGTAAAGATCATAAAGAGTAGTTTTATCATCTAAACCATATTGCTGATAGAGTTTAGCTACATCGTCTGGAGAGATATTTTTATAAACTGTTCCGGTAATAAATTGTAGGAGTGAGTTTTTGGCAGGCATGAAGGCAAAGCCTTCTTCCCTGCCTCCAAAAGAGCTACTAGAAAAGTAGTTCTCACTTGGAGTTAATTCTTTAGATGAAGCAAAACCCCAATCATGGTTACAAAGCTTATTAAAGATATCAATCCCAGAATGCCCTAAACGGTCAACTAGGGCAACTTGTTCACGAATGGTTTGACTTAAACTTAATTGAAATAGGTCAATACGACGATCGTTCTCTTTTGGGTTAATGTCTTCAACTGGTAGACTTTTTAAAGTTGCAGGATCAAGTTCATGATCGACATCAAGGACAGCGTCACCGATAAATTTATCAAGGGTTTTAATGGAAAAGTCATTAGTAAAGATCTCTTGGTCAAGAATCTTGTAAGACTCTTCGAGGCGGTCTTCTTGACAAATTTGGCTTAAGCATTTGAGAGTGAAATCATCAACTTTTTCTTGCGTAAGAAAGTGTTGTAAAGCTTCAAGATTAGTTAGGTTATCTTTACTTTTAGTTTGTTTGAGGGCAAAAAGGTACTGACGTAGTTCGTGCATACGACTAGTTACCCTTTCTTGCATTTCATCAACCGAGTTGTTGGTAAAGGTAACTAAAAGGATCTCTTTAGCTTTATAGCTACGGTCTAAGATTTGCGGAGTAATCTCTCCATTTTCTTCGAGTTCACCTCCAAGGTTGAGGAGAAGACGAATAAACATATTAACAATTGAGTAAGTTTTACCGGTACCGGCACTAGCCTCAATAATACTGTTTTGATTTAGTTTAAAGTTAAAAGAATCAAACTCTTGCATAAATTCGGTTTTAACAGGGAAGTCAAGGTTTTAATCTAGCTTCTATTATAAACTAAAACTCCCCTAAACCTAGGGGAGTTTAGTTTATTTAATTTCTTCAAATAGTTGATCATACTCGGCAAAAAAGTTATCTTTTTTATGAGTGTGTTGCGCTTGCGAAGAGGTCATATTGTGCATAACCTCATGCACTACTTGATCAATGGAATTTTCTTCAGCGTCTTTTTCCGCTTGGTACAAGTTATCAATTTGCTCAAGTTGACGCTCAAGTTCATCTAGATGAAGGGTATCACTTGTTTTTGAAGTTAGAGCCTCTAAATCGGTGAGCGCATCAAGGGCAGAAGTTTGGGCATTTTCTTCGCTTTCTTCATTTGCTTCAGTTGTTGCTTCACTTTCTGCAAACTCTAGATTATCTTCAGCTTCAGCAAAATCATCTTGTTCAGCATAATCTTCTTGCTCATCAAGCTCTTGGTTAGCAGTTTTTGTTTTAAGATCAGCAAGCTCTTGAGGTGCAAGATTATTTTGCTCAAGGTTTGAAGCTTTTTCTTTTGCCTCTTGCTCTTGTTCTAGCTGTTTCTCTTGCTCTAGTTTTTTCTCTTGCTCTTGATACTTAGAATTGAGTTGTGAGATTTTCTCTAGAGATTGATCTTTACTAGTTGTTGCTTGGGTAAGAACTTGATCTAGTTGACTAAGTTTGAAGTTATCGCTATTAGCAAAACTTTCTTGGACTTTATCTTCGGTAGTTTCCAGTTTTTCTAGTTGCTCTAGAGCTTTTGAGGCACTAGTTGTAAAACGGGTCATACGTTTAATTAAGCCTTGATTGCTTGAAAGTTGCTTATTGAGATCAGAATAAGCTTTAATTGTTTGTCCAAAACGTGTACCTAACTCAATTGACTTAGCAGCTACGGTTTCAACTGATTGGAAGAGTTTTTCGGTACTTAAGGCTAAGTCGCGGAAGTTACTTTGGAACTCGTGGTTTTTCCATAAATTGTCAATTAAGTAAAGTAATGGAATTAAGGTAGCATTAGAAACGATTACAATATTATGCTTTTGTGCTTCTAGATAAATATCAGACTTCTCTTTTGCCAGATAAGCAAGCACATTATCTATAGGTACATACATGAGTACATATGGATAGCTGTTTAAACCAACTAGTTTTTGGTACTGTTTTCCAGCTAAGTCACGAATGTGATCTTGAATATTTTTAACTAGTTCTTTGGTTGCGAGTGCTTCGCTTTCTTTGTCAGTAGCTTCGATAATTTTTAGGTAAGCGTTAAGAGTTACCTTACTATCAACAATTACATGACGGCGGTTTGGTAAATTGAGGACGCAGTCAGGTTGGTATTTTTTACCATTAGTACTCTCTGCACTTACTTGCAGATTAAAGTGGATACCTTTGATTAAGCCTACGCTTTCAAGGAGGACTTCAAGTTGGGCTTCGCCCCAGTTACCTAGTACTTTTTTATTTGAGCCACGTAAAGCTTGCGTTAAGCTATCTGTTTGCAGACTAAATTTAGTAAATTGTTTATCAAAGGAATTGATTTTTTCGAGAAGCTCACCGTCACTTTTGAGGTTCTTTTCCAGCACTTCAACAGCTTGTTTGTTTAAGCTTTCCATTTTATCAACAAGAGGTTTGGTAATGTTTTTAAAATTACCTTCGCTATCTTGGCTTAACTTGTTGGTCGCTTGTTGAATGAGTTGAGCAGTTTGGTTTTGTACTTCTTCTTTAATAAGTTTTAGTGAGCTTTCAGTTTGCTCTTTAAAGTTTTTCGCTTGCTGGTTTTGGTTGTCAGCTAAGCGTTTGATTTCAGCTTCGTGTTGCTGTTTTAGTTGGACTAAATCACTTTGGAATTGAGCTTTTTGCTCTTGGAATTGTTGAGTTTTTTCGTTTAACTCACGTTGTAAGTTATCACGATTAATAAAAGCAATTTCTTTATCTTGTAAAGCACGGTGATATTGCTCTGTTTGGTTTTCTAATTTATTGACTGTTTGTTGATGCGTGCTTTTTAAGTTTTCAAACTCTTGTTCTTGTTGCTTAAGGATAAATTCTAAACGACTATTTGCTTGGTTTAAGGCATTCTCTTTTTCACTTTGCTCTTCAACCAGACTCGTAAGTTGAAAAACTTTTATGTCTAAATGCCCATTCTCCTCTTGTAGTTGTTTAATTTTTTCATTACTCGCTACAATCTTGCTACGCAAGAAGAGGAGAATCAATAAAAATATGACAATAGTGAGAACTAGAATGTAGATGTTCATGTGTGCTCCAAATAAAAATTTACTTAGGGGGAGTTTGTTGTTTGTAAATAAAGACATCTATTTGCAAAATAGAGCTAATTATTATACTACTTTGCTATGTAGCTAGGTAAGATTTTACGAGAAAAAAAGGTATAATATACAAATCTCTAAGAAGAAATTACTTAAAGCTTGTAGAGAAAAAATTGGAGTATTTTAATGACAGAAAATGAATTAACTGTACGTTTAGATAAGTGGCTACATGCTGCTCGTTTTTATAAAACTCGCTCTTTAGCAACCCAAATGGTTGAAGGTGGTAAAGTTACTTACAATGGACAAAGAGCTAAACCATCGCGTCTGGTTGAAGTGGGTGCTGAGATTACTTTACAAAAAGGTAATGAGAAGATTACCGTAGTTGTGCAAGAGTTAAGTAATCGTCGTACAGCTTATAAAGTTGCGAAAAACTACTATGAAGAAACAGAAGCTAGTGTTGCTGCTCGTGAGCAGCTAGCAGAGCAAAGACGTTTAGAAAAAATGTCTTATACTCCATCACACCGCCCTAATAAGAAAGAGCGTCGTACTTTACAAAAATTCAAGATTGATCGCTCGTCACTGGATAATTATGACTAGGATCTAGGATCTAGGATCTAGGATCTTTCCTTGCCTATTTTTGAATTCTCGTTTCTTTGAACTGCTTTTTCTTTGAATTGTCTACTCCTTGAGCTAAATTTTACTGCAAGGATATTATGTACTAGGAGGAGGTGGGGCAAAGAAGTTTAGTTTAAGGAAGTCTTGGAGCAAGGAAATCTTGGGAGACAGCTCTGGGCAAGAAAATCTTGTAGCTCGGTGGGGCGAGGGCAAATTAAGTTGTACTTGCTAGCTGTGTTGCTCTTTAATATCTGTAAATACCGTATAAAATTTTACATTTAGACGTAAATATTGAAAGAATGTAAAAAGGTGCTATAATAGTAGTGCAAAAAAATTAAAAATTTAAGAGGAAATATGACAAACAACAAATTTGCGGTTTCTGCAGAACAAGTTAAATTGGGACTAGCTGACCGTGATTCTGTATATCGTTTCTTATTTGACGTAAAACCAGCGCAAGGTTTATGGTTAAACGTTAATAAAACTTTAAAAGATTCTTTAGAACACCAAAATGAATATCCTTTAGCAATTAAAAAATTACTAGGGGAATTACTACTAGTTGGTTCTGTTCTAAAACACTATTTAAAAACTGACGGTAACTTCTCTTTAGCAATTCAGTCTGAAAATACCCCTGTAAGAGCTTTATCTGTTGGTTTAAAAGGTGACACGGCTCGTGTAGTAGCTTATTTTGATGAAGAAGCTCAATTTGATACTAATGCTAAATTAGAAGACTTAATTAATCCAAATGCGAATTTAATTATGTCAGTTTACTTTGATGATCGTCAGGTAAAACCTTATCAAAGTATTATTCAAGTAAACTTAAATTCAATTCAAGATTCTATTCTTGACTACTACCGTCAATCAGTACAAATTCCTGCTTTCTTACGTTTAGCTTCAGAAGTTGATCAAGATGGTAATGTAAATACCTCTGGTTTATTCATGCAGTTTATTCCAGATGAGTCTGGTACGCTAGAAGATTTCAATGGTCTAGTAACTTTAGCTATGACTACTACTGATGATGAGTTATTAAAACTATCTGCAACTAATCTACTTTATCGTCTATTTAACCAAGAAGAAGTTAAAGTTGAAAAAGAAAAAGAATTATCTTTCTTATGTACTTGTTCAAGTGAGAAGTACTTTAAAGCAATTGCTTCTTTAGGTCGTGAAGAATTAGCTGATCATGAAGATCCTAATCTAGAAGCTGTATGTAACTGCTGTGGTAAAAAATACCAATTTGCTGTACAAGATATTCTAGATTTTATTACAGAGCAAGAAGCAAAAGCTGAACAAGCAACTGCATAAAATTAATTGTAGCTTGTAAAGTTTACCTAGAGCCTAAGATTTTATCTTGGGCTCTTACTTATTTTAAGCAGTTTGAGATTTTTTAAGCAGTTTGAGCTTGGATTTTTCTTTAGGTTTTTCTTTGCATTTCTATTTAAATTTCTCTTATATTTTCTTAAGTATTTAAATTAATTTAAGCTGTAAAAATTTTTGAAAAATTTGTGAAGAGAATGAGAATGAAATTAATCTTTATTCTATGATATTGAAAATAAGAGCAAAAAAAGCATTTAAATGCAACTAGGAATTATTATATAATTAATTTAAGGTTAGTAAAAAAATTAATAATTTTACTAGGCTTTTATTTCTTGTTACCCTAGTAGTATCTGCTACAATTTTGCAAAACCTTGATAATTACGTATCTTTAGTATATAATAGCAAGGTATTATAATTTATAGTTCAATACTGCTTGGCTCAAATCCAAGCTTTAATTTTTTATAAGTAGTTGAATTTTAAATTCTTTTATAAAAAATTATCAAAGCTTCTAATTGTGATAGTGATAGAAGTAATTTAGTAAGTCATAGAGTAAATTTAAAATAAACGGCATTTAAATTATCTTAATTTAGCTATTTCTTTTTTATGACTGATAAAATTAGGTACTACCCTTTGTAACAGTACCTAAAATTATTTATCTTTGTGTATAAATTTAGATAAAGTCTTAGCTTTTACCCTAAAAAAGCTAGAGATTTTTTCTAAAGAGTCTATCCTTTTATCTTGAGCTTTTTGCAAAAGCTGAACTGTGAGGAAATTTGATGAATATTCAAACTTTAACTATTGACGGCTTTACTACGTTATTTTGCGCATGTGTAGTTTTACTAGTAGGTCGTTTTGTTAACCGCGTAGCTCCGGTTTTAGAAAAATTCCACATTCCGACGCCGGTTACAGGTGGTTTAATTGTAGCTACAGCTTTATGTGTAGTTTACTACACTACTGGCTATCGCTTTACTTTCGATAGTAGTCTTTCAAATACATTAATGCTTCTGTTTTTTGCTTCAATCGGTTTCTCTGCTGATTTCAAAAAACTAGCGGCAGGTGGTAGAGGTCTGGTGCTTTTATTACTTGCATGTACGGGTATGGTTCTTCTACAAAACTTTGTAGGGACAAGCCTTGCTAAACTTCTAGGAATTGACGGTTTATACGGTCTTTTAGCTGGTTCAGTTTCATTAGTAGGTGGTCACGGTACAAGTGGTGCTTGGGGTCAAACTTTTGAAACAACTTATGGTCTATCTAACGCTACAGCGGCAGCCTTTGCTTGTGCAACATGGGGTCTAATCGCTGGTGGTCTTGTTGGTGGTCCAGTTGCGCAATACTTAATTAAGCGTAATAACTTAAAAGACTTAAGTATCCAAAACCAAGACGATAATGATAATGATCACGAAGCTTTTGAAGATGAACAAAAACTTCGTCCTATCCGTGCAAGTTCAGTAACTGAAGGAATTATTTGTTTATCATTTGCTATGTTCTTAGGTTCATGGTTACATACTTTAATTAGTAGCCTAAACTTAAGTTACTGGCCAAATATTCCTAAATTCGTTTATGTTCTGTTCATGGGTATTGTTTTAAGAAGTATCTTAAAAGGTATTTTCAAACGTGAACTTAAAGAAGTTACAATTGACGTTTTAGGTAACGTATCTTTATCACTATTTATCGCAATTACGTTAATCTCTATTAAAATTTGGGAGCTATCAGCTTTAGCTTTACCAATTTTAATTATCTTAGTGGTACAAACTGCTTTAGTAGCACTTTACTCAATTTACGTAACTTTCAATGTAATGGGTAAAAACTACGACGCTGCAGTAATGTGTGCTGGTCAATGTGGTTTTAGCTTAGGTGCTACCCCTACAGCCATCGCAAACATGCAGTCAGTAACTAACCACTTTGGTCATTCGCATAAAGCATTCTTACTAATTCCTTTAGTAGGTGCATTCTTTATCGACTTTGTTAACGCAATCTCAATTAGTTTATTTGCGACAGCAATTAAATAAATTTTAGATTTACAGAGCTAGCTTCGGCTAGCTCTTTTTTGTTGGCTTAATTTCCTTAATCTTCTTCATTTCCTTAATCTTCTTTTACAGCCTTCCTTAAATTAAGATGAGTTTGCTTTACAGCTTTCCTTAATTATTAAGATGAGTTCATTTAATTGCTAAATGAGTTTTTTTGAGTAATTTTCTACCCTGTTTGAGCAAGAAGTTAAATTTTAATCTCTTAAAATTCAATGTTTTATCTATACTTGTTAAAAATCTTTTTTCTAAGTACTTGACAGTAAAAAATAAATTTCATAAGATAAAAGTACCAAGCAAAAAGAAAACCTCTTATCATTTATTTTTACAAGGACTTTTTTATGACACGCAATGCTTACTTTAGCTACTTTACTTACTACTTTTGGTGGCAATTTAATTTTGCTAAAAGTACATTCGTGTCTAGCTTTTCAGGATTGAAAAGACGATGGCAAAGTAATAACTAGGTAAGTAAAAGTAGCTATGGCTTGCGAACCTAGAATTAAATTACTTTCTTCGTTCTTAAGCTATAGTTAGCCGAGGGATAAAAGTATCTTATCTCTATGCTTATCGCTTTAAATCCATGAAATAAATTATATGAGGTCAAGGGCTAGACATCTAGGATGTCTAGCCCTTAAAGCATGTTTAAATTCTTACCATTTAAACTTTAACTTTTTGAAGTTAACTCTTTAATACATTTAGCGCAGACTTTACGAGTAGACTTTTAGAGCGCACTTTAAGAAAGAACAAAAACTTCAAAGAGCACAAAGATTTCTAAGACCTCAAAGAACTCAAAAATCTTTCAAATTAACTTTTGACAATTAGGACGCCACCATGAAATCTAAAGTACTTGGTTCAATGATGATGGTAGCCGGATCTACAATTGGGGCTGGGATGTTAGTTATGCCAATAAACTCAGCTTATGTAGGTTTTGGAACTACTTTTCTAGAATTAGTTATTTTTTACTTTTTAATGTTAATTCCAGCTTTAGCTATAGCTGAAGCAACGCAATTTGCTCCACAAGGAACAACGGTAGCGGGGATTATGCAACGTACCTTTGGTTTTACTGGGTACATCTCGAATAACATTTTACTTTATGTATTTGCTTATTCTCTAGCTTGTGCTTATATTTCAGGGATCACGAACGTGTTAGCTGAGCTCTTAAGTATTCCAGATGGCTTTAGAAAACTCTTTACGGTACTTTGTGTTATCCCGCTAGGTTTTATTGTAGTTATATCTACGCGTGTATCTGATTTAATTAACCGTGCAATGTTCTACATTATGTGTTTAGCTTTTGTAGTTCTAGTTGCAATTTCTTTAACAAACATTAACTTAGATTATTTAAAAGCGAGTCCTGTTTCAACTAAAGCAGTTTACAACTCGATTCCTATTTTCTTCTTAGCTTATGGCTTCCACATTTTAATTCCCTCTCTATCTGATTATTTAGAGCGTAATGTACGTGATCTTAAAGTTGCTTTAATAGGTGGTTTAACTATTCCATTTGTGATCTTTACAGTTTGGAATTTAGTGGTGCATGGTCAAGCAAGCCAAGAGCAATTAATTGAGTTTGCGCAAAGTAAAAATGTAAACATTGCTAATCTTTTAACTAAAGGCGAAGAGAATAGTTACTTAGGTGCTGCGGTAACAGTATTTACTTTAACTGCTTTACTTACTTCATTTATCGGTTTAACAACTGCTCTAATTACAACTTTAAAAGAGAACTTCAAAAAAGTTGAAAGCAACCAAGAGCAAGGTTTAATTCAAGCTAGCCAAGAAGCTAAGGTTGAAACTAAATTAAATCGTGTAGCAATCTTTATTTTAACCTTTGCTTTACCTGCGGTGGTGGTAACCTTTAGTCCAGCTGCCTTTGTATTCTTCTTAGGATTTGCGGCAATTATTTCAACTCTACAGGCAATGGTAATGCCAATGATTGCTTTAATTAAAATCCGTTTAAAAAATCCAGAACTTTATCAAGATAAACAAGTTTATCGTTTTATTATTCCTAGTTCAGTGCTAGGTATCATAAGCGTACTCTTCTTAGTAGTTGCGTTTATGGCAGATTTAAACTTCTAGAGTTTAAACTAGGTGAGATAGCATAGAGGTGCAGATCATATTTTTCTAATTTATTTACGCTATCCTAATATTTGTTTGACTTGCCTCTATGCTATCTAGCCATATTTTGCTAGAAGAAATCTTTATTTATGGTATTCTATCCACTTAGTTCTTAGGAACTATAACGAGGAATTTCTTATGAACACTTTACGATGGTGTAATTTTACTAATTTTTAGAGGTATATTGTGAAATCAAAAGTACTAGGATCTATGATGATGGTTGCGGGGACAACCATCGGAGCAGGTATGCTAGTAATGCCTATTAACTCAGCCGAGGTAGGTTTTACAGCAACCATTATTGAATTAATTATCTTCTTTGGCTTAATGCTTCTCCCTGCTTTAGTGGTAGTTGAGTCATCTCAGTTTGCCCCACGTGGTAGTACCGTAGCGGGGATTATGCGTTTAGAGTTCGGTAATATTGGCTTTTTTGTGGCTAATATTATGTTCTACGTTTTCGTTTACTCTTTAGTTTGTGCATACATCTCTGGCTTATCAAGCATTTTTGCTGAGATTTTAGGAGTTCCTGAAAAATGGCATAATCTCTTTATTGCTCTGACAGTTATTCCTTTAGGTTTAATCGTTATCTTTACTTCGCGTTTTGCGGATCTAGTTAACCGTTTATTCTTCTATATTATGATTTTAGCGTTTTTAGTATTAGTTGCTTTCTCAATCCCTAATCTAAAAGCCGAATACCTAGCTAGTGCACCTGTTTCAACTAAAGCTGTAGTTAATTCAATTCCTATTACTTTCTTAGCTTTTGGTTTCCACATCATTATTCCTGCACTTTCTGATTATTTAGATCGTAATTCACGTGATTTAAAAATTGCCATTATTGGTGGTTTAGCAATTCCATTAGTAGTATTTATTATTTGGATTGCAATGGTACACGGCCAAGCAAGCCAAGAACAATTAATCCAGTTTACTAAAGAGGGTAAATCTGTAAACATTGCAAGCTTAATTGCTGATGACCAAGCAGAACAACGTACTTTAGGTATTGCTGTAACAATTTTCTCAATCTCTTCTTTATTAACTTCTTTTATTGGTGTTGCTTTAGCGTTAATCACTACTTTAAAAGAGACTTTTGCGAAGAAATTACCACAAAAAGCTAACTATGTAATTCCAAGTGCAGAAAGTCAAAGCGAAGAAGTTATCTATGAAGATACAGACCGTATTGAGACTTACTTAAACCGTTGGTACTTATTCTTATTAGCGTTTGTAATTCCAACTTTTGTAGTGATCTTCACTCCAGCTGCGTTTATTTTCTTCTTAAAATTAGCAGCAATTATCTTTACTTTACAAAATCTAGTAATGCCAGCAATTGCATTAATCAAAATGCGTGTTAAACGTAAATACTTATACGAAGAATACCCAAATGCGTACCGCTTATGCTTAAATAACTTTGGTTTAGGGGTATTAGCATTAGTACTATTTGTGCTTTGCTTAATGTAATGCTAACGCATTAACTTTATAAACAAATTTGAAGGAGCAGGTTAATAACTTGCTCCTTTTATTTTGTCTTTTGCATGTTACTGCTTAAATGAAAACTCTACAGCTGGTAAAAACTAGTTTTTTATAGTAGACAAGATCTAGTTTTAGAGCAGAGCAAAACTAAGTTTAGAATAGTCAAAAACTAGTTTTTAGAGTAGAGCAAAACTAAGTTCAGAATAGTTAAAAGCGGGAGTTAGAGTAGGCAAGAACTAAGTTTAGGTTAGAAAAAATCTAAGTTGAGTTTTCTTTTTGGTAAACTATAAAAGACTGAATTATTACAAATAGATCTAACCCATGTTTAATTTTGATTTCTATAACCCAACTAAAGTTCTCTTTGGGGAAAATCAACTTGCGAGATTACCTGAACTTTTACCTGAAAAGGCGCATGTGCTATTGCTTTATGGGCAAGGTAGTGTTAAGCGTTTAGGAATTCTTGAGCAAATAAAAAACCTTCTCCAAGAACATGATTTTGCCTATAGTGAATTTGGTGGTATTAAGCCCAATCCTGAAATGGGGCAGTTAGTTGAAGCTATCTATACAGCCCGTAAGCATAAGGTTAACTATATTCTTGCAATCGGAGGTGGCTCTGTTATTGATGCCGCTAAGTTTATTTCTGGGCATGTACAGATAGATAACTTTGACATTCTTCTCTTTGAGTTGGAAAATGAATGCTTTGAAATGGCAGAGCAAGATTACCTCTTTAATCCAGATAACCTTGAAGCAAAAAATCAACATACTCCTTTTGGAGTGGTGTTAACTTGTCTAGGTACAGGTTCGGAAATGAACCGTTGGGCAGTTATCTCAGATAATTTGCGTAAGATAAAAGTGGATTTTGGGCATGAGGATCTTTTCCCGCAATTTACAATCATTGATCCAAGCTTAACTTTTAGTTTACCGGTAAAACAAATTCAAAATGGAGTTGTGGATGCGGTAGTGCATGTATTTGAGCAATATCTGTTAGAAGATAAGGCTTATAGTCATAATGATGTTGCTTGTTTCATGGCAGAAAGTTTACTAAGAGTACTCTGGAAATATGGTCCATTGACAGTAGCAGAACCAACTAATTATGAATATCGTAGTAATTTTTGTTGGGCAGCAACTATGGCGCTAAATGGCTATTTAAGTGTGGGTTTAGAAGCTGAAGATTGGTCAACTCACCAAATTGGACACATGCTGACTGCTCATTATGGGATAGAGCATGCTCCAAGTTTAACTGCGGTTTTTATTAGTAACTTACAATTGAGATTTAAAGAAAAACAAGCGCGTTTAGCAAGATTTGCCCGTGAGGTGCTACATTCGTCATTAAGTGGAGAACAAGCTGCACGTTTTGCTTTAATAGAGATAGCTAAATTTTTTACACAAATGCAGATGCCAATAAGCTTGAGAGATTATCGTCTCGAAGCTCTACCTGCAGTAATGGATAAAATTACTACCTCTATGGCATTAACTAATCAAAAAGCTTATGGTGAGTTTAGTAAAGTTAAGAAAAAGCAGATTGCGCAAATTCTCCGTAATCCTAGTTTATTACGTAATCACCTACCAACTCATAGTTTAAAAATAAGAACTAATCAGCGTTGCTCTTACAAAATTGTTAAGTTTAAAGCTTGGCTGAATAAGTAAATCTTGAGAACTTAACATCTAAGATAACTTTGATAACGTTGATAACTTTGCTTAGGAGAATTTCTTCTTAGCCTAGGGTAAAGAGGGGTAGGTAATAAATAGCTCAAATTTACTTATCCTTTGTATAAGAGATAAGTAAGTTTAATTTAGTTGATTAACAAAAAGCTCCAAAGCTAATTTTAGCTTTGGGGCTTTTTGCATGCTTTTGAGCATAAGAAACACAGAATGTAAATTTCACTAAGATTTAGAACCTGAATTCCGCAATTGTAGAAATACGCCCTCATTTTTTACCCTGAATTCCGCAATTGTAG
>NZ_NRHC01000089.1 GCF_003585885.1 Psittacicella hinzii
AGCAGAACAGCAGAACAGCAAAAAAAATTTAAATTTTTTTCACTATTCTTAGTAGAGAGCCACGCAATTATTACTTCAATGTAACCATGTAGAAGTAAATGTAACTACTTGTTTTACCTATTTTTTTAGAGCTATAATTATTCACGTAAACAAAAAAACAAAAATAAAAACAACCTTTGAGTAGGAACACAATAAAGACAATCTACTCATTGCAAGACAACAATCGTAACACAAACAACAGTAAAATAAGGAATTCATCATGAAAGTATTAGTATTAAGTTCTAACGGTAAAGTAGGTACATTAGTAGCAAAAGAATTATTAGCTCGTGGTCACCAAGTTACAGGTAACTCTCACTCTGCTAACCGTAATGCTTTCATCACTAACTTTATTGAAAAAGATATCCGCTCTCTAACTAAAGAAGACGTAGCTGGCTACGATGCAGTAGTATGTGCTTATGGTGCATTTGGTGTTCCTAACCTTGGTGAACTATTCGCTTCAGTTAACCAACACCTACTACAAATTTTAGAAGATAGCCCTGCTTACTTATATGTAGTTGGTGGTGCTGGTGCAATGATTGTAGACGCAGCATCAGGTACTCGTTTAGTAGATACACCAGATTTCCCTGAAGTATTCTTTGACTTAGCAAGCGCTCAAGCTAACTCTTTACGTCGTGATTTTGCACCAAACAAAAAAGTAAACTGGGTATTTGTTTCTCCTGCTGTAGAATTTGATGCAGATGCTCCACTAACTAAAAACGTTGCTATCGCTGGTCCATTTTTCAGCGTAAATAACCAAGGTGAAAGCTTTATCTCTTACGCTGATTACGCTTGGGAATTAGTAAACCAAATCGAAGCGAGAAAATTCAACCGCGCATGGATTAACTTCCGTCAAGGTGACAAATAATCTAGCTCATTAATCTTACTTAAATTTCTTTCTAGAAATATTATCAAGGTCTTGCCACAGGCTATTTAACAATGAACAAGTCCTTGGTTAATTGACACAAGCTTAGTCCGGTTAGTCTAACTAACCGGACTATTTTCACACATCCAGAGCTATCCCCTCAAATATAAATACACAACAAAACCTAAAATCAACATTTATTTGCAGTGCAGCTAAAAGATTTTTTAAATCATAAACTACTAGCCCTCAAGTTAAAAAGAAAATACAAAAAAGCGCTCTAAACCTCTCGGTAAATCAAGCTTATATATCTGCTTCAAAATCGTCTTTTTGTTATAATATAAGCACTTCTTTTAATTTACAATTTGCCTGCTTTTTAAGACCAAACCTTGGTCTTTCTTTGCGTTTTAAAGCTATGAGAAAAACCTATCGCATCATAAATTTAGTTAAACAATCGCAAATCTACTCAAACCTTGCCCTTGAAGAAGCTATTAACAAGTTCAACCAAGAACAAGAAAACATCTATCTAGATTTTCAACACTATGATCTAGATAACTTTGTTCTGCTTATGCACGATAACCAACTCAAAATAGCTTACAGCTCTCAGCAACCTCAAAGAGAGGTTTATCATCACCCTGAAGATGTTTATGCTAGCCAACAACTAGCGGAACAAGCGAAACAAGGTAAGCAAGCAGAACAAGTTGCACAAGATGGTATGAGCTACTTTGATGCAAGTAATGTAGATTTTGTTTTGAGTCGTTTTGGACCCCAGTTTAACCACAATGGTTTTGCGGTAGTTCAGGCTTTTGAAATGCTGGGAGTTAGTGTTGCAAATGGTATTACTGGGTTAAGAAATTGTCGCGATAAATGGCAATGCTACCTCTTGTTAAAAGATCTAGTGCCTCTGGTAAATTCAAGCTTTATGAACTGGAAGCACTACTTAACCTCTCAGGCAGAGTTATTTGCCATGCCGCAAATAACTAAGCCTAATGCTTTTTCCATGGGTGGCAACCAAATTAATCTTGCTTATACGCAAAAGCAACTAGCAAAACAATCTCTCGCAATGCAAAGCTTTGATTTTACTCTTGCCCAAGAGTTTATAAAAAGCTTTGACGCCCGTAACTACGACTTGAGAATTATGGTGCTCAATGGTGAAGTTACTGGTGCTTTCCTGCGTGTGTCGCAAGCTAATAAAATTGCGGCTAACATAGCGCAAGGTGGATATGGGATTCCATATCAAATCACTCCAGAGCTTGAAGCTCAAGCTCTAGCAATTGTTGAGCGTCTGGGATTAGATCTCTCTGGTCTTGATTTTGTCTATAACCAAGAATATAAACAATGGCAATTTTTAGAAGCAAATGCTAATCCAGGATTTTTTGCATATGACAAGGTTTTACAACAAAACTTTGCGGAAAACATTCTGGATTACCTTTTAATCCGCCTAACCGGACATAACCTTGCTTATTTCCAAAGCCCACAAGAGATTAATGAGCAAGTTATTGCTAATTTCCAAAAACTCGATCGCCAACAAGCTTTACAATGGCAACAAACCTATGCGCGTGAACTCGCAACGCAACAGCAAGCGCAAGTTGATCAAGCCGTAGCCCAAGCTACTGCCCAACAATTAAAAGAAAACTTAATTGCTCAAGGTATTCACAATGCTGATGAGCTCGTTGCTCTACATACCGGCATTGACTTATCGCAAGAGCTTAACCAAGATCTTGAGCCTCAAAGTGCCGTGCATACAGTCCTCGAAGAAGTAACAGGAGAAACTCCTATAGTTCCCGATGTTCCTGTAGAGCAAGAGCCAAAAGAACAAACTGCGGTAGAACTCCCAGTAATTGAAACCGATGAATCTCAATTAATCTTTGCCCCAGATCTTTCTTTTATTGAGCAAAGAATTAGTAAACAAAAATCAATTATTGAGCAAGAACAAAGAGATCTCCTTACCCAGGAAAACCTCGAAGAAGTAAAAGTGGTTACCTTTGATACTGCAAACCAAGCACAAGAGCAAACCATTAAACTCGACGAGCTTCCCGAAACTAAAGAGGTTGAGAACAAGTTTACCCAGGTACAACTTACTAGCCAGCTAGAAAACTTACCTGATGAACCAGAGTATTATTTACCTGCAGAAGTTCCTCTCTTCTATAGTCCAGAACAAGCGCAAGGTACTCTTACTTCTCTTACAGCTCAAAGCGCTCAAACGCAAGGGGGTCAAACGCAAAGCTCTCAAAGCTCGCAAGTACATACCCAAGGACAAGAGCTCCAAGCTACTTCATTTGCTTTAGAAAGTAAACCTAGTTCTTCAAGTGCCTCAAGTACTTTAAGCTCTTCAAGTACTTTAAGCACCTCAAGCAACTCAAGCACCCAAAGTGAGTTAGGCGAAGCAAAAGAGCAAAGCGCACAAGGTGAACAAAGTGAACTAAGCGCACTAAACATACCTGATAAGCAAAACTCTGCAAATAGTATCACTGATGTACTAACTAATGATCAAAGTTTAGCCAAAGACCAAAATTTAGCTGGAGATAAATCTCTAGATAACTCTATCGACAAACCTAGAGAGCAAACTACAGATAAATTAACTGGAGACAAGCAATCTCCAGCCCACAACCTGACACTTTCACACAGAAATAATTTCCCTGAGACTACAGACGATCCTATCGCTTTACTGCGTCTGTTAAAGCAGGACAAATTCGACCAATAAACAAGATAAGTTGAGCGAATAATTATTTACGGAAAAATATTTTAAATTATCTTAAATTCTAAACACTTCTACCCAAGGAACAGTAATGTCAAACGAAAAATTATATGATCTTGTTTCAAACTACGAACCCGCAGGGGATCAAATTACCGCTATTGCCGAAGTTAGTTCATGGCTAGACCAAGGTGTCCGTGATATGACTATTCACGGGGTAACTGGTTCTGGTAAAACCTTTACCATGGCTAATATTATTAACAAGGTAAACCGTCCTGCTGTAGTCTACAGCCCGAATAAAGTTCTAGCTTACCAACTTTACGAAGAGCTTAAAGCTTTCTTCCCTAATAATGCCGTGCATTATTATGTCTCTACCTTCGATCTTTATCGTCCAGAGTTCGTAAAAAACAATGAATTTCATACTAAACAATCGGTGAGTAATGAAATTCTAGAGCAAATGGTGCTTGACGCAACTACTGCTCTAGCTACTGGTCGTCGCGATATTATTATCGTCGCTAGTCTCTCATGTATCTATGGTACTGGTGCGCCAGAGATGTATGAAAAATCAATTATCAATCTTGATATTAATACCCCTATTAGTCAACAAGAACTAATTAACCGTTTAGAGCACGCTGGTTACCGTCATACTACCGGTAAATTACAACGTACTCTTTACCGTCAAACTCGTGGTAAGGTTCTAGTTTGTGCTAACGCCTACGAAGAACAAATGCGTGTGTGGGAACTATCTTTTGACGAAGAAGGCTACCTAGAACGTATCCAACAATCTACTCGTGATACTAAAAACGGGGAGATTATTGATGCGCAACGTAATTTAAAAACTGGGCATATTTACCCAGCAACTCGACACACCCAAGACTTTTACACTAACGAAGAACTTGATATCTTGTATGAAAAGATGATCAATGAAGCTAAGGGTATTCGCAACAAATTACGTCCGGATCAATATGAGATTCTTATCCAACGTATTGAGGAAGACATTAACCAAATTAAATTTACTGGTTACTGTAACGGGATAGAGAACTACGCTTGGTACTTTAACCGTAAAAACTTTAATCGTACTTATACTGACGATGATTATGAAAACATGCGTCCATATACGCTCTTTTCATATCTCCATGATGACACAGTGTTCTTTATCGATGAGTCGCACTTAGCTTTAGGACAAATTCAAGCTGCTGCCCGTGCTGACTACTCGCGTAAAAAAGATCTAATCTCAAGCGGTATCCGTTTACCATCTTGCGTAATCAACCGTCCTTTAAAAGGACACGAAGTTCGTGAGTATAATTTCCAAAACGTTTACGTTTCAGCAACGCCAAACGATCGCGAACTCGAACTTTCAGGGAAAGAACACACAGCTCGTCTGTTCATTCGTCCAACTTACCTACTAGATCCAGAAGTTGAAGTAGTTTACGTTAATGAACTTGAAGGTATTAGCTATACCCAACACGTAATCCAACAAATCCGTGAAACTAAAGCTAACGGCGGTGCCGTTCTTCTTCGTTGTCCGGATAGTAAAATTGCTAAACACTACGAGCGTCTGCTGGTTGACCTTGGCTACCGTGCCAAAGTAATGCTAGCTGAAACTCCAGCGCCTGAGCGTCGCCTCTTAGTTGAACGTTTACAGTCAGTTGATAATACTCTAGAACCGCTAGATGTTATTATTGGGGTTAACCTAATCCGTGAGGGGCTAGATATTCCACGTGTGGAAAAAGTATTAATTGTCTATGCTGATGTTGGTGGCTTCCTAAACGATACTACTTCGTTAATCCAGGTTATTGGTAGGGCAGCACGTAATACCAATGGTAAAGTTTACATCTACATGAACAATCGTGAGAAGATGACTAAACAAATTGAAGACGCCATTACCCAAACTATGGAACGTCGTCAATTACAAATGGATTACAACCGTGTTAATAACAAAACGCCACGTACAGCTGTAGCTAACTCGTATCTAAATAATATGATTGCCCGTAGCTACCAAGAGGATCACGAAGATCTCTTTGCAGATGCCAAAGATCTCGGTTTTGATCTTAATGAGATCACTATCGACGCAGAACAGAAGATGATCCACGCACGTAGCTTGGCGTTAAACCACGCGAGCAAAAAAGCAGCGCACCAAGCGCTTGATGCAATCCGCGAAGAAAATGAAGAGGAAACTAACCAAGAGACTCCGAGCCGTAAAGGTATTCCTTTACCAGGGAGCGAGGGCTATGCCCAATGGTTAGAAGAACAACAATCTGAAAATTTAGGCGAAATGAGTGAAACCAAACACAATATCTTCACTTCAAGACGTCGTCGTAAATAAGGAATATTATGTCTGCAAATGATTGGCGAGCAACGCTTGCAAATCTTTCTGGTAATAAAGTTTCTAATAAAATTGCAGTTGATGCTGACCTCAAAGCTAAACTAAAAAGTTTAGTTAAAGATTCCCCAACTGCCGAAACAACACAAGCAAACCAAACAAGCAAGAAAAAACAAAAGTTTTTTGCCCCAAACACCAATAATCCAACTAAAAATGAGAAGGAGCCAACTAAAGCTCCTTCTCAAAATGCGAATAAAAAATCTCAATCTTTAGGGAATGATTTTGCTGCTCTGGCAAACTTACGTGCTGACCTAGCAAAAAGTGAAAAAGAGAATGCTGAACCTATCCGTAAAGCTGGTTTTGGTGGTTACAAGCTCGGCAGTAAGAAAACTAAAGAAGCTGAACAAGCTAACAATGCGCAAGCTGGTCAGGGAGCTGCTCAAGGAGCTGGTCAAGAAGCAAGTCAAACTAGTGCACAAACTAGTGCAAATGGCTCAACAACTAATAACTCAACATCAAATAGCGCAAACTCGCAAAGTAATGCAAGTAGCGCTAAGGCTACAAGCACAAGCTCAAGCTCAACAAACGCAAGCTCTAGCACTAACGCTAAATTAGTTTACGAAAGTAAAGATCTTGCCAGCCTTGCAAAACTTGAACAATTAATTGAGAAAAAGAGCGCTTATGTGGGCATGTCTGCCCCTCGTAATGCAGGTTCAAGCAAAGCTACTTCAGTCTCTAATCAGCTCTTTAATGAAGACGAAGAAGAGAGCGCAGTTTTACGTCAAATTGATCGTTTACAAGCAAAACAACGCAAGATCAAAGCACATAAAGACAATGAGCTAGATGAAGACTATGAAAGCCCTAGCTCTCAACCAGCGCAAACCACTGCCCGCTCAAACCAACCAGCTCAAGCTAAGCATGAGCAACATAAAGGGCAAAGTAAAGCTCAACATAAAGGACAAAACAACAAAGAACGCTTTAGCGTTAATCTAAAAGCAACTCGTGTTTGTTTAGATCTTTTCTTAGCTAAGCTTGAATTAACTTTACGTCAAGAAGAACAGCTTTTTAGACAATTACGTCAGGAACAAGAGAAAGCGCAAGTTGAGTTAACGCCACAAGCAACGCAAGCTTTCTTAGCAGCATTACAAGTTACAGAGCTTAAAGAGCTGACCCCAGAGCAAGTAGAAAAAGTAGAAGTTGCTAATCTCAATAGCAAAGAACTTCAACTTTTACAAAAATTTACGCTTGCTTGCTTAGCTCAAGCTGAAATTTATCAACAACGTCAAGCTGCTTTACCTACAAGCCTTGAGTATAACCCTGATCTCCCTGTTTCACAGCAAATCGAGCTTATTCGTAAACTTCTGCGTTACAACCAAGTAGTAGTAATTGCCGGAGACACAGGTTCTGGTAAAACTACCCAGATTCCAAAACTCTGTCTTGAGCTTGGTTATAGCAAAAAAGGTTATATCGGTCATACTCAACCTCGTCGTATTGCTGCTTCTTCTGTGGCAAAACGTATTGCTGAAGAACTTAATACCGAGTTTGGTGGAGTTGTAGGCTATAAAGTTCGTTTTAATGAACAAGTTTCAGCGCAAACCCATATTAAACTAATGACAGACGGTATCTTACTTGCTGAAATGCAAAATGATCCTCTGTTAAAACAATACTCTTGTTTAATTATCGATGAAGCTCACGAACGCTCATTAAACAACGACTTTATCCTAGGTTACTTAAAACTAATCCTTGCTCGTCGTCCTGATTTAAAAGTAATTATTACTTCGGCAACTATCGACGTGCATCGTTTCTCACGTCACTTTAACAACTGTCCAGTGGTAGAAGTAGCGGGAAGAACTTTCCCTGTGGAAGTACGTTACCGTCCTCTTACTCTAGACCAGTTTGTTTCGGATTCTAGTGTTAATGAAGCTGCTTACTTTGCGGAGCTAGAACAAGATCTCAAAGATCACCCGCAAGAGTATGCGCAAGAACACGAGAGTGCACAAGCCTATGCCCAAGTAAGTGAGAGTACTTTGGCAACGCAAAGCTCAACAGAGAGTAACGCAGGCACCTCGACAAATGCTAGTCTAAAAGCAACGGCACCAGCTACGCAAACAGCACAAGTAGCACCAGCTACACAAACAGCAGGACAAACAGCGCAAGCAACAACTTCTGGTTCAGTAAATAGCTCAACCAGCTCTAACGAGTTCCCTGCACGTGGGACTACTGTAGGACATTCACGTCGCCGTCAAGCTAACTTGCGTGCTGATGAAACCTTTGGTTTAAGCACCGTGAACCCTTACGCAAGTGATAATGATGCTGGCTCTGCTTTTGCTCGGCGTATCTATAGCGATAAATCTCCAAAAGCTGAAGATTTAGCCACACAAAAAGCACAAGCAACAGAGACAAACAATCAAGCGCAAGATAATAACCAAGGGCAAGCTTTAGATTCTGCTACAACTTCAACTTATACTTCTGTTTCAGCTTCTGTTTCAGCTTCTGCTTCAGCTTCTAGCTCGCAGACTTTTGTTCGAGAAAGAACTGGCACAAATGAAGCAAGCAATGCAAGCACAGCTAACACTGCAAACACAACAAGCACAGCAAACAACTCAAGTTCAGAGCAAAGCTCTGCACGTGTTTTCTCTGCTTCGCAAACCAACGCTAACCACACTGCTTCAAACTTCCGTACTAATCCACAGGACTTAAAGGCATTAAAAAACTATCGTAGTTATGCTGAAGACGAAGATACAAGTATTGATTTAAGTTCAGGGATTATTGCCGCTTGTGAAGAGCTTTTCCAAGAAGGACGTGGAGACATCCTGGTTTTCCTTTCAGGGGAACGTGAAATCCGTGATGTTTCTCATGATCTAAGTCAACACTTTACTCATGTAAATCGTCGCTTCCCTGGCTTAAAAGTTTTACCTTTATATAGCCGTCTTTCAGCAAGTGAGCAACAGTTAATTTTTAAACCAGATGGTAGTTTACGTATTATCTTGGCAACAAATATTGCCGAGACCTCGTTAACAGTTCCGGGAATTAAATATGTAATTGACGCAGGTACAGCACGTATCTCTCGTTACAATTACAAAACCCAAGTACAAGGTTTACCAATTGAAGCTATTTCCAAAGCTTCGGCAAATCAACGTAAAGGTCGTTGTGGTCGTACCAGTCCTGGTATTTGTATTCGTCTCTATAGTCAAGAGGATTTTGACAGTCGTCCAGACTTTACTGATCCAGAGATTAAGCGTACCAATCTGTCTGCGGTAATCCTCAAAATGTTAAGTTTAAACTTACCGCATATTGAAGATTTTCCGTTCTTAGAAGCACCAGAACGTTCGTTTATTCGTAGTGGTTTACGTTTACTTGAACAGCTAGAAGCTATCCGTGTAACTGACTCTGGTTATGTTATTAACAAACTTGGTAAACAACTAGCAGAGTTACCAGTTGATCCTCGTCTAGGACGCATGATCCTTGAAGCTTCGCATCTAGGATCATTAAATGAAATGCTAATCCTTGCAGCTGGCATGACCGTAGTTGATGTCCGTGAACGTCCACAAGGTAAAGCAGAACATGCGCAACAACTACATGCAGAGTACAAGGATAAAAACTCTGACTATATGACCTTGCTCAACTTATGGAACTTCTTATTTGCGGAGAAAATGTCTAATACCCAATTTAGAAAGTTCTGTAAGCGTCGCTACCTCAACTATCTGCGTGTGCGTGAATGGCAAGATCTGTATAGCCAACTCAAACTTGTTGCCTTACAGTTAAAACTCAAACTCAATCAAGTACCAGCAAGTTATCCTGAAATTCACCGCGCAATGTTACCTGGTCTGCTTGATCATATTGCGCAAATTGATTCTTCGGATAAACTACTTTACCGTGGGGCGCGTGGCAAGACTTTCCGTTTCTTCAACACTTCAGTGTTGTACAAACAACGTAAGTCTTGGGTAATGGTAAGTGAAATGCTTCACTTAAACCAAACCTACGCTATGTTAGGGGCAAGTATTGAGCCAAGTTGGGTAGAGCCTTATGCTCGTCACTTACTCAAATACGCTTATCAACAACCACACTGGTCGAAAAAACGTGGGGAAGTTTGTGCTTACATGAGCGCTAACCTCTTTGGTTTAACTATTATTGATAAACGTTTAGTAAGCTACAGTAAAGTAGATCCTGAAGTAAGTCGTGCTCTCTTTATCCGCCAAGCTCTTGTTGAGCAAAACTGGGATAAAGAATATGATTTCTACTTACACAACAATACTTTACTTGCGCAAGCGCTTAAAGTGGAAGAACAGCAACGTAAACGTGGCATAGTTATTTCCGAAGAAGATCTATTCCACTGGTATGCTTCGCGTATTCCAGCCCACGTCAACAGCAATGTAAGCTTTGCGCGTTGGTGGGAAAAACAGGAGAAAAAAGATCCACACTATCTCGATATCAATCTAGAGCAAGTACTCAATCCAGAACAAGAATTAACTTCTTTCCCAGAGTATATCCAAGATCAACACTGGAAGCTCAAACTAAACTACCTCTTTGATCCAGAGGCAAAATGGGACGGGGTTAATGTTCTAATTCCAATTCAGTACTTACAAGGTTTAGATCCGCGTCTCTACCAGTGGCACATAGCTAACTATCGCCAAGAATTAGTTGAAGCGTTAATTCGTAACTTACCAAAAAACTTACGTAAACAATTAATTCCGGCACCAGATTATGCTCGTGTTTTCTGTGAACGTATCAATGAAGTGTTAAGCGAAAAAGGTAAAGTACTAAGTTTTTACCAAGTACTAGCGCAAACCTTTAAACGTATTAACGGGGCTTATATTGAAGCTGCTATCTGGCAAGAAGCAGCCAATAACTTACCAGCGCATTTACAGGTTCACTTTAAAGTGTTAGGTTTACAAGGTGAAGTAATTGCTCAAGGTAATGATCTTGCGCAGTTACAGCAAGATCTGCAACATACTTCACAAGAATTGGTTAACACTAAGAGCCAACAAGATCTTGAGCGCGCTAAAGTCTACACTGACTTTAACTTTGCGCAAGAGTTTGGGCAAATGCGTCAACTGAAAAAAGGTGGGATTTTACTAGATAGTTACCCAGCATTAATGCCAGTGTTAACTTTAGAGGCAAGTAAGCGTAAAGCCCTGAACAAACAATTACAAGCTATTCCAGCCCAAGACCTCATGCAGAACAATATCGCTTCTGGGGTTATTATTCAAAACCTCGCAACTGCAAGTGAGCAAAAACGTGTGATGCACGCCGGTCTACGTGACCTTCTCTTACTTAATAGCCAAAACCCTATTAGGTTCTTACAAGAGAAGTTACCTAACAAGGCAAAACTAGCTATGTACTTTAGTGGCAACGTAAGCCAAATTATTGCCGAGTGTATTCGTTGTGCTGCTGATCATATTATGTCGCAATATGATGAACAAGCACACCAACATGGTAAAACAGAGTTATGGAACCAAGCATACTACGAGTTCTTACTCGACAAAATGCGTGGGGAAATTAACCAAACTACCTACAAGGTTGCTCAACTAGTTGAACAAATTCTTGTGCTCGCTAATGACATTAACAAAGAACTCAAAAAAGTTCGCGATCTTGAAGTTATGCTAGCAACCAACGATATTAAACAACAACTAGCAACCTTAACGCGCCAAGACTTTGTCGCGGAACATACGCTTGAGCAGCTTCGTCAAGTACCTCGTTACCTTGAAGCAATCCTCTACCGTTTAGAGCGCATGGGACAAAACCCTGCTCTTGATCAAAAACGTCAAGAGGAAGTAAATGCTTGGGAACAAGTGTATCAAGATCTAGCAAAAGACTGGCCATCTTATCGCGATCCGCAAGCGCTTACAGAACTCTTTTTCATGATCCAAGAGTTCCGTGTAAGCCTCTTTGCGCAAACACTAGGTTCACGTATTCCTGTTTCAAGTAAACGTATTGAACAATATGTTGAACAGATCAAGGAAAACGTAATCTAAGCCTGCGATCTCAGTAAAGAGTGCAAATAAAGTAAGTAAAGAATGCAAATAAAGTAAGTACAGCAAGAGACACAAGTAAAAAGTTAGAGCTCCAAGTAAAAAATTAGATCTACAAGTAAAAAAAGTTAGATTTTTTTACTTTTCTCTAAGTGTCTATATCTGATTAATTATTAGCATTCTACTCTTTTTAAATTTAAGGATAAGTTAAGCTTATCCTTAAATTTTAGATAAGTTTAACCTCTAATAGCTTTTTTTAGTGTATAATAACAAACGACTATATGGTCAATTAATTATTATTCACTTTAACATAAGGAAAGACTATGACTAAAAAAGTTGCAGTATTATTAACTAAAGATTTTGAAACAGTAGAAGCATTAGCGCCAATCGATATTATGCGTCGTGCTGGTTTAGAAGTTACTACTGTATCTTTAGATGATAACCGTTTAGTGAACTCTGCACAAAACGTACCAGTAACAGCTGACGTTGCCTTAGCAGATGTTAAAGATTTTACTGCCTTTGACGCTTTAGTGTTACCAGGCGGTGGTTTAGATGCACAAAAATATGTTGCTCGTGCAGAAGAAGTAACTTACTTTGCGCAAACTCAAGATAAACTTTTAGCAGCTATCTGTATGGCTCCTACGGTAGTAGCTAGCCTTGGTTTATTAAAAGGTGAAACAGTTGTTTGCTACCCTACATTAGAAGCTAACTTAAAAGAACACGGTGCTGACTATACACACCAAACTACAGTTTACTTAGCTGAACGTAATATCTTAACTGGTCAAGCTCCAGGTGCAGCTTATGACTTTGGTTTTGAAATTGTACGCGTACTTTTAGGGGCAGAAAAAGCACAAGCAGTTGCTGGTGAAATGTTCTATCCTTACCAAGCTAAATAATTTAGCTGGCTAAATTCAAAACATACTAGCTTTACCATGCCAATTTAGGCGAGTAAATATAAGTAAAAACTAGTTAGATGGTTGCCTTAGCAACTAACTAGTAACTACAAAAATACTAAGTTTTTTAATTTACAATTTATTAAGTAATTTTCTAACATGCAAAAACACCGTTCTCTTCTTTGCTTGGCAAAGAGGAAAACGGTGTTTCTTAGTATTTGTATCTAATAACAAGCGACTAGTTGTTAGAGTTTGAAGATTTCTTTCTGCGTACTTTACGAGCAAAAGGATCTGGTTCGCCTCTTAACTTGGCAAGTAAACTAATTTGTTGTTTAGTTAATTTATTTTCTGCTTCAAGTTTGGCAATTAGGTCAGGTCTACGTTCTAATGTACGCTTTAGAGCTTGCTCTTGACGCCAGAGCTCAATTTTACCATGGTGTCCAGAGAGAAGAACTTCAGGAACAGCTTCACCCTGATAGACTTCAGGACGAGTATAATGCGGACAGTCAAGTAGGCCCGTAGCAAAGCTATCTTGTTCAGCTGATTCTTTGGTGTTAAGCGCTTGCGGAATATGACGAATAATCGCATCGATCATTGTCATAGCTCCTAACTCGCCTCCGGTTAAGACAAAGTCACCTAAAGACCACTCTTGATCAACATAACGGTCAATAAATCTTTGATCAATTCCCTCATAGCGTCCGCAGATAAAGATGTAGTTGTAATCAAGTTGCGCTAAATCTACACTTGCTTGGTGAGCAAATACCTGTCCTTGAGGAGAAAGTAAAATCACTTGTAGAGGCAAACCTTTAGAAGCTCCCACTTCCTTAGCTGCTTCTAAAGCACGTTCAAGTGGTTCGATTTTCATTAGCATGCCAGGCCCTCCACCAAATGGACGCTCATCAACTGTACGATGTTTATCCGTTGTAAAGTCACGCAGGTTGAAAGTATCTAGTTCGTATAAACCTGCTTTGAGTGCTTGTTTGGTAATCCCCCATTCAGAAATGGCTTTAAACATTTCTGGGAAAATTGTTATTACGCCAAACCACTTTTGTGTCATTAACCTTTCCTCTTTAGATATCTTTTTGCGCTTATTATACCCTAAATTTTTAAGTCATTGTATCCTTCCTAAGTTCTCATCTTTGATAAAGCAAGTCTATCCTTCTTCGATTTAAAGGACAATTATATCCTTATCCAATTTAAGTAGCATATCTATACTTCTCCAAGTTACGTCTATAAAGATACGTCCATTTCAAAGCTTCTATATACTCAATACAAAGGATCTCATCAAGAAAACCAAATCAAAAAAATACCATAAATACTCGAAGGTTCGATTTTTACCATAAAAAGGCTTTTTTCTACCTAGGATAAAGTTTCACAAAAAGCTATTATATACCTGTAAAGAAAAACAAGCTTCAGCATTACTTCAAATCATTTATTTAAATGCTAAGCTATTCAATTTTATCTCAAATATAATAGGAGAAATACCATGACTAAAGAACAAATCCAAAACCTAGTAACTCTACTTGGTGGTCGTCAAATCGTTGGTCCAACTTTAACAGCTGCAGAAGAAAATCACCCTCTAGCTGCTATGTTCAACGCACCTATGGCTGAACCTAATCCAGTTTCTGTTGCTCAAATTTCAGAAGAACTACCTGACTCTTCAGTGGTAACTTTTGAACAAAAAGATCTTTTACTAAGCGAAGAATACCAAGATACTCGTGTAGGTCACAAATTACTCGCTGACGGTTCAGGTTATGTACAATCATATGTACGTGTAGAAAATGCTACTCCAGAAATGTACAACTGGTACTTTGTATGGTTCCCATTTGAAGATATCCGCTACAAAGTTTGGGATCCAAAATGTCACTTCACAATTCGTATAACTGACGAAACTAAAGCACAATTACTAGGGATTCCCGAACAAAGA
>NZ_NRHC01000009.1 GCF_003585885.1 Psittacicella hinzii
GTGATTAAAGTACAAAACGACGGTACTATTGCCTTAGTGGGTGGTCAAGTATCTAACACTGGTGTACTTGAAGCTAAAAACGGTACAGTATATCTACTTGCTGGTCAAAGCATCGTTATTCAGGATTTAGAAAATCCATTAATTTCATACAAAGTTACAGCAAACAACAAAGCTGTTAACTTAGGTAACATTGTTGCTAAAAAAGCTTACTTACTAGCTAACAAAGTAGCAAACGGTTTAACTTCAACTGTAGGTGATACTTTTGCTGACTTAGTAACTCTTGAAGGTAACGCTAATAAAGCCGTAATTAAAGCTAACGGCGAAATCCAATTATTTGGTGCTACTGAAAGTACACAATTCCAAACAAACCGTCAAGTAAACTCTGAAGTTGTTGGTACGCACAACAGCTTAGTAGTAAACAACGGTACGTTAAACGCTTCATCTGAAACCTCTAAAGGTGGTACTATCTCTTTACTAGGTGACGTTGTTGGGGTTGAAGAAGGCTCTTACATTGCAGCTACTGGTACAACAGGTGGTCTAGTATATGTGGGTGGTGATGCTAAAGGTAGCGGTACAAGCGTTAAATTAGCGGATCAAACGCTAATCCTTTCAGGTTCAACCATTGACGTATCAGGTGAAAGTGACGCAGGTCAAATCTACACTTGGGGTAACGAATCTCAAGTTGAAGGTACATTTATCGCACGTTCAGTAACAGGTAACGGTGGTTATGTTGAAACTTCAGGTAAATACATTAATGTAGTTCCTGGTCACTTCAGCGTAGACACTAGCTCGGAAAAAGGCGAAGAGTACATGGGTACTTGGTTACTTGACCCGACTGACTTTGTGATTACAAATGGTACAGCTAACACTGAAAACTGGAAAGGTGATGGTTCATCATCAAAAGCTTACTATGAAAGTTTAAGTAGTGGTGTAGGTCGTTACTCTCTGAATAAGAGTGGTCAAAGTACTTACGCAATGACTGATGGTACAGTTAACTACTTACTTGCAAATGGTACAGTGAGCCGTGCAGCTTTCTATACTGACGGTAACATCACTATCCAAGGTAATGCTCGTATTTACCACTCAGATGTTAACAACTCTAAACGTGAGTTAACTTTAATCGCGCAAAAAGATGTAACAGTACAATCTGGTGCACAAATTACTGCAGGTTACCTAAACTTAACTTCTTATAACGGTAACATTACCGTAACAGGTGCTTGCGTAACTGCTGGTTACAGTGTTGAGTTCTATATTACTCACATCGGTAACATTACTGTAGATTCATCTACAATTACTTCTAACCGTCAAATCTGGTTAAACCTAGATACTGACACAAATGTTACTGATCGTTACATTAAGATCACAAATTCAACGTTAAATATGACTGGTAGCCTAGCTACAACTAACGGTTTATATTTAACTTATAACTCGAATACTCGTGCTGGTATTATTATCGAGAACAACTCGAAACTATTTGCTAATAACACATTCCTATCTATTGGTATCAATAGCTGGGATAATGAAAAATCAGCTAACCAGTACGTTAACATCACTGATTCAACTGTATCAGGTAACTACAACTACATCTGGTCTTATAGCGACATCTACTTAAACAACGCAACGGTATACTCTCCAACTCAAGGTAGTATCGTTTCAAATCAAGGTCGTGTAAGAACAGGTACTTCAGGTTTCACAGCTTCTGGTAACAATACTGAGTTCATCGGTAACTACGGTGTTGATTTCCAAAATGTTAAAACCCAAATCGGTGGTGACCAAACAATCGTTTCTAACTCTTCAACAGTTAGCATTGCCAACTCATCACTAGCTGGTACATCAACAGCAAGTAACAGCAATAACTTAAACGTATTCGGTTTAGATACTGTAAGTATTTACAACTCTACGCTTAACTCTGCGCAAGTAGCAGCTTACTCGGTTGTAGGTGGTTTAAACTTAACTGACTCTACAGTTAAAGGTTACTCAACAACTGCAGCAACTCCAGTTTACTTAGGTCAATTTGCGTCGTCATCAATTACTTCTGATGAGCAAAGTTACAATACTTATGATGCTGATAGCGTGTTAAACAACACTTCTATTACATCAAGCAACGGTGTGGTAATTAACTTCCAAGCACCTAACTCATCGCAACAAGTAACAGTTCAAGACGTTAAATTAAACGCAACTAACGTAACTTTACAAACTGCACCTGAAACTAACTACAGTGCTTCAAGTAATGTTACGGTTGAAAACCTAAGCGGTACAGTTACTAACTTATTCTTAGGTATTGTCCAAACTGGTACAAGCCAAGCACAACAAGCTACGCAATTTGTTGTTAATAACACAACTGAAAGCTTAGCGATTTCAGGCAACCTAAGTACAGTAGTTAACACTACTGCAGATGCACAGTTAAACTTAACTAACTCTGTACTTAACTTCACTGGGGCAACAAGCTCAGCGAACTTACAAGTTACTAACACAGCTGGTGCGACTAACTTAGAGAATACGACATTTAACTTCTCTGCCTCTAACACTAACAGCAACTTAAATCTAAACGCAACTAACTCAGCAACTGCTTACTTACGCGCAAAAGATTTAACTGTTAACAATGCTAAAAATGTTAACTTCACTAACGGTACGCAAAATACAACTGGTACAGTTACAGTTAACAACAATGGTAATTTAACTTATACCACTAACAATACAGCTAACTTCGAAGAAGCAACAGTTACTGCTAACAATGTTACTTTAAACTCTGCGACTTCAGGTACAACTAACGTTAACTCGTCAACTATCACTGGTACTTCTAACCTAGATGTTAAAGGTAACAACGTAACTGTTTCTAACAACTCTACCTTAACTACAGGTGAGTCTAGTGCAAATTCTCCAAAAATCGATGTAACAGGCACAGCTGAATTAACTAATTCAACTGTAGTTGGTTATGCTGATTTAACTGCAAGTGCGGGTACATTAAACGCAACAAATTCTACATTTAACGCGTCAAATGGTGCTTCAAACTACACATTAAAAGGTACTGATGTTAACTTAGATAACGTTACTTTTGTAAATAGCACAGAAACTACTTTAGTTCAGTTACAAGCTACTGATGCAATTAACGTTAGCAACACTAACTTACAAACTAACCGTTACGAAATCTGTGCAACAAATAACGTAACAATTAACAACTCTACGTTAGAAGCGCACAACACTACATCAGCTTCAGTATTAGATACTTCATCTTCTACTGGTACTTTAGCAATTACTAACGGTTCTAACTTAGTAGTTCGTACTGAAGGTGTAGTAAACGCAACTGGTAACTTAGTAATCTCTGACTCAACAGTAGATTTAACTAATGCTACAGGTAGCAGCGATGCAACTTTACAATCGTTAAATGCAAACGCTACTTTTGCAAACTTTACGTTAAAACGTAACAACACTGATAGTTCAAACGTAACGTTAAAAGCTAAAGAGAACCTAAACATTACTAACGGTACAATCGTTGAAGGTTACTCTGTAACTTTAGAAGCACAAAACAACTCAATCAATATCATTGATTCAAACATTAGTGCATTCTATACAGCTGCAGATGGTAAATCTGGTGGTTACCCAACAATCACTGCTAACAAAGATATCAATGTAGATAACTCTAATATCACAGGTTGGCAGAGACTTGTGTTCACTTCGAACACTGGTAACGTAACATTTACCGATAGTACAATTACAACTAACGATACAGTTAACTCTGGTGCTTACTCTGGTGACTTTGAAGTTGTAACTAAGAGCGCATCTGACGGTGCTGGTTACATTACTTTATCTAACACAGATGTAAATACTGATGCAGATAACTCTAACATCAGCTTAGTAGCAGCTGCAGGTATTAGTACATTACAAGACACTACTTTAGAAGGTAACAAAGTTAATTTAACAGCACAAGCTGGTTCAATTGACTTACAAAGTTCATCTGTAGTTTCTAATGGTGATGACGATGATGCGTTAGTGTTAAGTGCAACTGATAAGTTAATTATCAATGCAACTAGCGTTGTGGCTAGCCAAGATATCTCATTATCTTCAGTGGCTGGTAACGTACAAAGCTTAGAAGTTACAAACGGCTCTACTTTACAATCAGTAAATGGTAACGTTTCAATTGACTTCTCTGGTGATTCTTCATCTGCTTCTTACGTATTTACTAACTCTAGCTTAATCGCTGAAAACGGTACAGCTTCATTAGTAGTTAAAGATGATTTAACAACTACAGGTAGTACTTTCCGCGGTAAAGAAGTTAACGTAACAAGTACTGGTGGTAACGTAACTTTAACTGACTCAGTAGTTGAAGCTACAGGTTCAGGCGCTACCCCAACAATTAAAACAGCTAAAGACTTAACTTTAGACAATACATCAGTAACAGGTAATGGTGACATTTCTCTAACTACTGATACAGGTAACTTAACTATTATTAATGGTTCTGCAGTTACTTCAAACGAAGGTTCTGTAACTGTATGCTCAACAAGCACTACAGGTACTTTAACTATTAGTAATGCTACTCTACACGCAGATCAAGATGTTACTTTAAACCAAACAGGTACTTCTGGTTCAACAAGTACTTTAGATGGTGTTAAATTAATCTCTGATAACGCTGATGTTAACTTAGAATCTTCAGCTTCGAGCTTAGTGTTAACTAACTCTGAATTATCAGCAGTTAATGGTTCAGCTAACTACGAAGTTACAGGTGATTTAACTTTAGATAACTCTGCGATCCGTGTTAAAGATGATTTAGTTCTTAACTCTACAACTGTAGCTGGTGCGTTAACTGTAGTTAATGGCTCAGTATTACAATCAACAGCTGGTAAAGTTGATGTAACTATCTCTTCTGATGACGAGTTTGCGAACTCTTCAATCATTGCTGCAACTGACGCTAACCTAACTAAAGAAAACGGTGATTTAGTAATCACAGGTACAGATACAGTAATCCAAGGTAACAACGTTAACTTAAAAGCAGAAAACGGTAACGTTACTTTAGGTGACACTACTTTAACAGGTGTAGCTGATGCAAATGGTGCATACGGTGACTTAAGTATTATCGCAGCTAACTCAACTGCAACAGAAGCTGTTGTAAGCTTAACAAACACAGCTATTAGCCAATTTGCAAATGTTGACTTAGAAGGTGCAACTGGTGTTGACCTAACTAACTCAACAATCACAGGTACAGATACAGGTGAATTTAACGTTAACGCTGGTTTAGGTTCAGCTAATTTAGTTGACACTACAGTTGAGAAATTTATCAATGCTACTGTAGAAGCTGGTCAAGACGTTAACTTAGATGGTGTTAACTTCACAGGTACTGGTACAGGTGACTTCACTGCAACAAGTACTGGTGGTGACGTTTCTGTAACTAACGGTTCAGCAATCAACCAGTTCAACAACGTAGCTCTAACAGCTGCAGAGAACGCTGTAGTTGAAAACTTAACTTCAACTGGTACAGGTGCAGGTTCATTTACAACTACGGCAACTAACGGTTCGGCAACAGTAGCAGATTCTGCAATCTCTAACTACATCGACTTAACTGTAGCTGCTAAAGAAGAAGCTTCTGCAACTAACTTAACTGCTACAGGTACAGGTGCAGGCAGCTTTACACTATCAAGTAGTAATGCAACAGCTGAATTAAATAATTCTACTGTTTCACAATTTACTAACTTAACCGTTTCAGGTGACCAAGGTGCAACAGTTGCGAACGTAACTGCTACAGGTACTGGTACAGGTGAATTTGCAGTTGAAAGTGCGAACGGCTCTACAACTGTAGCTGACACTACAGTATCACAATTTAGTGATGTAACTTTAGCAGGTGAAACTGGGGTTACAGCTGAGAACGTAACTGCAACTGGTACAGGTACAGGCGACTTCACAGTTGAAACTAACGGTACTGCTTCATTAGCTAACTCAACTGTTACTAACTTCAACAACTTAACAGTTGCAGGTGCTCAAGGTGCAACAGTTGAAAACGTAACTGCAACTGGTACTGGCAACGGTGACTTCACAGTTGAAAGTTCTAACGGTACTGCAGCAGTAGCTAACTCTACAGTTACTAACTTCAACAATGCAACAGTAGCTGGTGATAAAGGTGCAACAGTTAATAATGTAACTGCTACAGGTACAGGTTCAGGTGAGTTTGCGGTTGAAAGTGCAAATGGCTCTGCAACTGTAACTGACACAACTGTATCACAATTTAGTGATGTAACTTTAGCAGGTGAAACTGGTGTTACAGCTGAGAACGTAACAGCAACTGGTACAGGTACAGGTGACTTCACAGTTGAAACTAACGGTACAGCTTCATTAGCTAACTCAACTGTTACTAACTTCAACAACTTAACAGTATCAGGCGCTGAAGGTGCAACAGTTGAAAACGTAACTGCAACTGGTTCGGGTAACGGTGACTTCACGGTTGAAAGCTCAAACGGTACAGCTACAGTAGCTAACTCAACAGTTACTCAATTCAATAACGCAACTGTATCAGGTGATAAAGGTGCAACAGTTGAAAATGTAACTGCTACAGGTACAGGCAACGGTGACTTTACAGTTGAAAGTGCTAACGGCACAGCAGCGGTAGCTAACTCTACTGTTACTGATTTCAACAACTTAACAGTTGATGGTGATCAAGGTGCTACAGTTAACAACGTAACTGCTACAGGTACTGGTAACGGTGACTTCACAGTTAACAGCGATAACGGTACAGCTGCAGTAGCTGACTCTGAAGTTACTAACTTCAATAACGTAACTGTATCTGGTGACCAAGGTGCTACAGTTGATAACGTAACTGCTACAGGTACTGGCAACGGTGACTTCACAGTTGAAAGTGCGAATGGTACAGCTACATTAGCTGACTCTACAGTAACTGAGTTCAACAACTTAACAGTTGACGGTGACCAAGGTGCGACAGTTGAAAACGTAACTGCAACTGGTACTGGTAACGGTGACTTCACAGTTAACAGCGAAAACGGTACAGCTACATTAGCTAACTCTACTGTTACTGAGTTCAACAACTTAACAGTTGACGGTGACCAAGGTGCTAAAGTTGAAAATGTAACTGCAACTGGTACAGGTAACGGCGACTTCACAGTTAACAGTGAAAACGGTACAGCAGCTCTAGCTAACTCAACAGTTACTAACTTCAACAATGCAACTGTTGCAGGTGCTGAAGGTGCTACAGTTGAGAACGTAACTGCAACTGGTACTGGCAACGGTGACTTCACAGTTGAAAGCTCTAACGGTACAGCTACATTAGCTGACTCTGACGTTACTAACTTTAACAACCTAACAGTTGACGGTGATAAAGGTGCGACAGTTGACAATGTAACTGCTACAGGTACTGGCAACGGTGACTTCACAGTTAACAGCGAAAACGGTACAGCAGCTCTAACTAACTCAACTGTAACTGAGTTCAACAACTTAACAGTTGATGGTGATCAAGGTGCGACAGTTGAGAACGTAACAGCAACTGGTACAGGTAAAGGTGACTTTACAGTTAACAGTGAAAACGGTACAGCTACATTAGCTGACTCTGAAGTTACTAACTTTAACAACCTAACTGTTGATGGTGATCAAGGTGCTACTGTTGACAATGTAACTGCTACAGGTACAGGCAACGGTGACTTCACAGTTAACAGTGACAACGGTACAGCAGCTCTAACTAACTCAACTGTAACTGAGTTCAACAACTTAAAAGTTGACGGTGATCAAGGTGTAACAGTTGAAAATGTAACAGCTACTGGTACAGGTAACGGTGACTTTACAGTTGAAAGTGCGAACGGTTCAGTTGCTATTGCTGACTCTAACGTAAGTAAATTCAACGATGTAACTGTAACTGGTGACCAAGATGTTACTGTAACTAATGTAACTGCAAATGGTACAGGTGAAGGTAACTTCACAGTAACAAGTAACAATGGCTCTACAACTTTAGAAGATTCTGAAGTTAATAACTTCAAAAACTTAACAGTTGAAGCTAAAGAAGATTCGACAATCAGCAACCTAACAACTACAGGTACTGGCGAAGGTGCATTCAAAAATACAAGTAGCAACGGTTCTGCAACAGTGAAAGACTCTACTGTAGAACAGTACACAGACTTCACTAACTCTGCAAAAGACGACGCTACAGTTTCTAATGTAACTACAACTGGTACAGGTTCAGGTGACTTCACAAACGAAAGTTCTGAAGGTAAAGCAACAGTTGAAGACTCAACAATCAACAACTACAACAACCTGAATAACAAAGGTGAGACTGAAGCAACAATCTCTAACGTTACAACAACTGGTTCAGGTAACGGTGATTTCAATAATGAAAGTAACGGTACTTCTACTGTTAAAGATTCAACAATTGAAAATTACAACAACCTAAACAACAAAGGTACAGACGAAGCTACAATTTCTAACGTAACTACTTCTGGTACTGGTAACGGTGACTTCAACAACGAAAGTTCTGAAGGTAAAGCTGTAGTTGAAGATTCTAATATCACTAACTACAACAACCTAAATAACAAAGGTGAGACTGAAGCGACAATCTCTAATGTTACAACAACTGGTTCAGGTAACGGTGATTTCAACAATGAAAGTAACGGTACAGCTACTGTTAAAGATTCAACTGTTGAAAACTACAATAACCTAAACAACAAAGGTAAAGACGAAGCTACGATTTCTAACGTTACTACTTCTGGTACTGGTAACGGTGACTTCAACAACGAAAGTTCTGAAGGTAAAGCTGTAGTTGAAGATTCTAATATCACTAACTACAACAACCTAAATAACAAAGGTGAGACTGAAGCGACAATCTCTAACGTTACAACAACTGGTTCAGGTAACGGTGATTTCAATAACGAAAGTAACGGTACAGCTACTGTTAAAGATTCAACAATTGAAAATTACAATAACCTAAATAACAAAGGTAAAGACGAAGCTACGATTTCTAACGTAACTACTTCTGGTACTGGTAACGGTGACTTCAACAACGAAAGTTCTGAAGGTAAAGCGGTTATTGAAGACTCTAACATCACTAATTACAACAACCTAAATAACAAAGGTGAAACTGAAGCTACGATTATAAATGTAACGACAACAGGTTCAGGTAATGGTGATTTCAACAACGAAAGTAACGGTACCGCAACTATCAAAGACTCAACTGTTGAAAACTACAACAACCTAAACAACAACGGTGACAAAGGTGCAGTAATCGATAACTTAACTTCAACTGGTACAGGTGAAGGTAACATCACTTCTACAAGTGGAAATGGTTCTGTAACTGTAACTAACTCAACTCTAGATAACTACAAAAATCTAGTATTAACAGGTGAACCAATTACAGTTACTAACAACACAGTTAACTTAACTGAAACTATCGTTACTAACTCTAATACAACACCTACAATTACTGATAACTCTGGTCAAATCGGTACTTCACCAACTAACAATGGTCAGTACATTGATTACAATACAATCAATACGAGCAACCCGAACTTAGTAATTCTAAATCCGTTCGCAGGTGACGTTGAGATCGATCCTAACTATTCTGACTGGTTAGAATTAGGTGATGATCTAATTGAAGATGACGGTAAAGACAAAGGTGACTTAGCGCATGATACAAACGCTTATGGTTTACATGCTGCTAACGATATCGATGTAACTTTAGCGAACACTATCTTCCAACAATGTACTGTTGATTTAGGTAACCTAATCGGTAGATACAACGTATCTGAAGAAGATCGTCGTAACTTATCAATCGGTGACATCGCTGATAAATATGGTTTCTCAAATGAAGATGTAGCAAGCTTACAAACTTCATGTGACAACCATCCAAACTTACTCAAATCTAAACTATTAGATAGCGTTAAACCTAAAAACTAGGTTATAAAACGCTCATCTAGTAACAAGATTGAGTTAACATATTCAACTTACAAATTGAATAGGAATTGAGAGTAACCTTTAGGGGTTACTCTCTTTTTTTATGCTTAAATTTTCACGTTTGAGGTGCACTTGTTTTT
>NZ_NRHC01000090.1 GCF_003585885.1 Psittacicella hinzii
TTACATTTATAAGTAAATTTGTAAATTAAACAAGGTAAAGCTATATAAATTATACCATTTTTTTCGATTTTAACAAGTTTAGCACTTTCTAGAATGAAATACGGGAGGTATAAACCTCCCATATTTTTCTGTTAGCGCTTACTTTGCATGCTATTGATATACTCATAAGCACGAAGTTTTGCTATCTCACGTTTAAGTTTAGCAGCAACAAGCTCCATATCTTCACCTGACGCATTAGATAGTTTAGATTCAGCGATCTCTTTAGCTTTAAGGATACGATCCTTATCAAGCTCATGAGCGTGAATAGCTACATCTGCAAGAATAGTAACTATATTAGGCTGAACTTCAACAAAACCGCCAGATGTATACATTACTTTTGCTTCACCGTCAACATTAAAGCTAACAATACCTGGTTTTAAGCGTGTAAGTAATTGGGTATGTCTTGGATAAATACCAAGTTCCCCAGCTTCACCAGTGATATTAACGTGATCCACAAAGCCTCTGTACATAATTTGATCTTGGCTAACAATAACAAGTTCAATTGTACTTGTTGACATATCTACCTCTGCTAGCTTAATAAATTAGACGTACACTAAATTCTAGTTAGCAAGGGTTTTAGCTTTTTCAACAACTTCATCAATAGTACCTTGCATATAGAATGCTTGTTCTGGGATGTCGTCGTATAATCCTTCTAGAATTCCTTTGAAACCACGGATAGTTTCTTTTAATGGAACGTATTTACCTGCAGAACCTGTGAATACTTCAGCAACGAAGAAAGGTTGAGATAAGAAACGTTCAATTTTACGTGCACGAGCAACTGTTTGTTTATCTTCTTCAGATAACTCATCCATACCTAAGATCGCAATAATATCTTTTAATTCAGTATATTTTTGCAGAGTATGTTGTACCGCTGTCGCAACATTATAGTGTTCTGCACCGATAACGTTTGGATCTAACTGACGAGATGTTGAAGATAATGGGTCAACCGCAGGATAAATACCTAAAGAAGCGATTTGACGAGATAATACAACAGTAGCGTCTAAGTGAGCGAACGTAGTAGCAGGAGACGGGTCAGTAATATCATCTGCAGGTACATATACAGCCTGTACAGATGTAATTGAACCTTTTTTAGTTGAAGTGATACGTTCTTGTAGTACACCCATCTCTTCTGCAAGTGTTGGTTGGTAACCTACAGCTGAAGGCATACGACCTAAAAGCGCAGAAACCTCTGTACCTGCAAGAGTATAACGATAAATGTTATCGATGAATAATAGTACATCAGAACCTTCATCACGGAAACGTTCAGCAATTGAAAGACCTGTTAATGCAACACGTAAACGGTTGCCTGGTGGTTCATTCATTTGACCGTATACTAGTGATACTTTATCAAGAACGTTTGATTCTCTCATTTCATGATAGAAGTCATTACCTTCACGAGTACGTTCACCCACACCTGTAAATACAGAGTAACCTGAGTGCTCAATCGCAATGTTACGGATTAACTCCATCATGTTAACAGTTTTACCTACACCGGCACCACCGAATAAACCTACTTTACCACCCTTAGCAAATGGACAGATTAAGTCAATTACTTTGATACCAGTTTCAAGTAAGTCTGTAGAAGCTGATTGCTCTTCATAGCTAGGAGCTTTTTGGTGGATAGAACGTAGTTCATCAGTATTAATTGGACCTGCTTCATCAACAGGCTCACCTAATACGTTCATAATACGTCCTAGTGTACCTTTACCTACTGGAACAGAAATAGGAGCTCCAGTGTTTACAACGTCTAAACCACGGCGTAAACCTTCAGTCAGACCCATGGCGATACAACGTACTACACCACCACCGATTTGCTGTTCAACTTCAAGAACAAAGCGGTGATCTAGACCTTGAACTTCAAGAGCGTCATAAATTTTAGGAACAGAATCTAGTGGGAACTCCACGTCAATAACCGCACCTACAATTTCAACAATTTTACCTAAAGACATTGGTAAACCTCATAAATGTTAAACTGCCGCTGCACCAGCAACAATTTCGTTAAGTTCGTTTGTAATACTAGTTTGACGAGCTTTATTGTATACAAGAGTAAGCTCATCAATAAGTTTAGAAGCATTATCTGTAGCAGCTTTCATAGCGATCATACGAGCTGCTTGTTCACATGCTAAAGTTTCTAATAAGCGAGTATGAACGATATTGTGCACATAACGGCTAATTAGATCCTTAAGTAATTCATCAGCATCATCATTATCGTAGATGTAGTCCCAGTTAGAGTCTGAAGCTAAGTGGTCAACATCTTCTGGTAATGTAGGTAGTGGTAAGTACTGCTCGCGACGTGGCTGTTGTGTCATAGTATTGATATATTTATTACTAAATAACTCAACTAGATCATATGTGCCATCTAAAAAGTCTTGAACAATACCTTGAGCAAAACCTAAAGTTAACTCAGCGTTAGGTTTATCACCTAGATTAGTTACTGAGTAAGCAATGTGATAATGAATACTTTGGAAGAACGCTAAAGCTTTACCACCAATTACTGCAACATCAACCTTTATGCCTTGTTTATTAAATTCATCAAGGCTTGATAAAACTCGTTTAAAAAGGTTGATATTTAGACCGCCACATAAACCGCGATCTGTTGAAACGACAACAAAAAGCGCTTTTTTAACAGGACGTTCTTTAATAAATGGGTTATTTGCATTAGGTTTTGATTTAGCAATGTGACTAATAACACGTTTTAATGCAGAGGTATATGGTTTACTATGTGCCATAGCTTCTTGGGCATGACGCATTTTTGAAGTAGCAACCATTTCCATTGCAGAGGTAATCTTTTGCGTAGATTCAATACTAGCAATTTTACCTCGTATTTCTTTTGTATTAGCCATACTTATCCTCAGAAATTAGATTGTTAGATACAGAGTTTATTATTTTAGAGTTAAAGGACTCTTAGATTGAAACTCTTTTACTAAGCGGTCTACTTCTGAGATAGTAGCTTCATCCCAAGCACCTGATTTGTTTAGTTTAGCCATAAATTCAGGAGCTGCAGAATTACAATAACGAACTAATTCATCAGAGTATTCTAATAACTGATCAACTTCAACTTCTTTAATGAAGTTCTTCTCAATTGCGTAAAGAATTACAGTTTGATCAGCTACAGACTTAGGTTTATATTGTTTTTGTTTTAGTAATTCTGTAACTTTACGACCGTGTTCTAACTGCGCACGAGTAGCATCATCTAAGTCTGAAGCAAATTGTGCGAAAGCAGCAAGTTCACGATATTGAGCTAGTGATGTACGGATACCACCTGAAAGTTTTTTAATAGCTTTAGTTTGAGCAGCACCACCAACACGAGAAACAGAAATACCTGGGTTTACCGCTGGACGGATACCAGAGTTAAATAAACTTGTCTCTAAGAAGATTTGTCCATCGGTAATTGAAATTACGTTTGTAGGAACGAACGCAGAAACGTCACCAGCTTGAGTTTCGATAATAGGTAAAGCTGTTAATGAACCAGTCTTACCTTTCACTTCACCTTTTGTGAACTCTTCAACATATTTTTCGCTTACACGAGCAGCACGCTCAAGTAATCTTGAGTGTAAGTAGAAGATATCACCAGGGAAAGCTTCACGACCAGGTGGACGTCTTAAAAGTAGTGAAATTTGACGGTATGCTACAGCTTGTTTTGATAAATCATCATAAACAATTAAAGCATCTTCACCGCGGTCACGGAAGTACTCACCCATAGTACAACCAGAGTAAGGTGATAAGTATTGTAAAGCAGCTGATTCAGATGCTGAAGCTACCACGATAATAGTGTTTTCTAAAGCACCGTGCTCTTCTAATTTAGCTACTACGTTAGCAATAGTTGAGTTTTTCTGACCGATAGCAACATAGATACATTTAACACCAGAATCTTTTTGGTTGATAATTGTATCAATTGCTAAAGCTGTTTTACCTGTTTGACGGTCACCGATAATTAACTCACGCTGACCACGACCGATCGGGATCATTGAGTCAACTGCTAGGTAACCAGTTTGTAATGGAGTATCAACTGATTTACGATCGATAACCCCAGGAGCGATAACTTCGATTGGATCGAAACGCTCAGCTTTGATTTCACCTTTACCATCAATAGGTTGACCGATAGCATTAACTACACGACCTAATAAGGCGTCACCAACTGGAACTGATAATAAACGACCAGTGCTATGTACTTCGATACCTTCTTTAAGGTCTGCATAGTCACCTAGTACCACCGCACCAACAGAATCACGTTCAAGGTTTAAAGCTAGAGCATAACGATCATTAGGTAAAGCAATTAGCTCCCCTTGCATTACATTTTTTAAACCGTTAATACGTAAGATTCCATCGCTTACAGAGATTACAGTACCAGAATTTTGTAAATCATTTTGTGTTTTAAAATGAGCAATTTTGCTCTTAATAATTTCACTGATTTCAACAGCAGAAAGAGATGACATATAAATTATCCTTAACTACTTATTTACAAAATTTCAGTAAATATTTGTAATAAGAAATTAGTTAACACACAATTTACTGAACAAACTATTTAGTTAATTGTGCACTTAAATTTTCTAAAGTTTTGCGACCTGAGCAATCAATTGAAAAGTTTTCAGATTTAATAATAATTCCTGAAAGGATTGAAGGGTCAATTTCAACTTTTAATTTAACTGCGCGCCCAGTTTTAACTGCGACACTTTGTCCAATTTGTTTTAATTGTTCTTCATTTAGTTCCTTAGCAGAAACTACAGTTACAGGTGTTGGAAGATCATAATTTTCTCTTAATTTAATGAAAAAATCATAAATTCCAGGTAAGTAACCGAAACGTAAATGCTCTTCAACTGTACTTAAAAAATTGCTAACTTCTTGAGTATTTAATTCAGCAGGTAAAACATTTAAAACAAAGTTTTTAATTTCTGCTTGGTACTCAGAATGTTCAGTAAGAAGCTCTTTTGCGACATCAGTTTCCATAATAACTTTTAGAGATAATAGAACATTTTCCCAAAAGTTTAATGCAGACGTTTTGTCGCTTTGTTCTAGCGCATAGTCAAATACAGCGGTTGCATAAGGTCGAGATACTGTTGTAACGTTTTCCATAATATTTTTCTCTAAATTAATATAAACAATTGTTTAGTTATAGTTTACTTAGAGCGTTATCAATAATATCTTGATTATCTTTAGCATTTAACTCACGTTGTACGATTTTTTCAGCAATAGCAATAGCTAAAGCACCAACTTCAGCACGAAGTTCTTGTTGTACACGAGATTTTTCAAGAGCAAGGTTCTTATTAGTTTGCTCAATTAATTGTTCAGCTCTAGACGCTGCTTGTTCATGAGCTTGTTCAATAATTTGAGTTGCTTGTTTTTCTGCTTCAGTTAAAATTTCTTTAGCTTTAACTTTAGCTTTACTAATTTCAAGATCAGCGCGATTCTTTTCAGAATTAATTTCTTCTCTTAATTTAGAAGCTGAATTAATAGAATCTTCTATTTCTTGTTGACGTTTAGTAATAGCGTTTGAAATTGGTGGCCAAACAAATTTATAACAGAAAAGAACAAACACTAGAAATGCTACAGATTGCCCAATGAGGGTTGCATTAATATCCATTGTTTCTCCTTTAGAAATAGGACAAGGACTTCGTTGTTATATTTAAATTACAAATTTGCTTAGCTATTAGATTACACCGAATGAGTATAGGATACCGAAAGCTAATGCGATCATTGGTACCGCATCCACTAGACCTAACACTAGGAAGAATTGAGTACGTACTGTAGGAATTAATTCTGGTTGACGTGCACAAGCTTCAATATATTTAGAACCTAAGATACCTAAACCTAAAGCAGCACCGATAGATGAACCTGTAAAAATAATAGCTGCAGCTAAAGCTTTGTATGCGACTAAAGTTGTATTAGCGTCCATATATTTAAATATTCCTTAACTTTGAAAAATTAAAACAAAATACTAGTAATGAAACTAGAGACTGGTTATTAAGATTAATTACAATATCTTAGTGTTCTTCATCTTTATTCCAAGCTTTAGATAAGTAAACAATTGTTAACATCATAAAGATATAAGCTTGTAATGTGATTACTAAAATATGTAATAGGGCCCAAACAAAACTTAATGGTAATGCAAAGATACCAAAAATAATCCCAGCACCGTACATAGCTGCTATTAAGATGAAAATAATTTCACCAGCAAACATATTACCGAAAAGTCGTAGAGATAATGATAAGAACTCAGCGAAGAATCCTAAGATCTCTAAGAATAAGTTAACTGGGATTAATAGCACACCTGGAAGTGGGTGAAGAGCAAAGTTTTTATAGTAACCTAAGCCTTTTGATTTGAAACCGGTAATGATAATGATAATAAAGATAGCGGTTACCATACCAAAAGTAACATTCGCGTCAGCCGTTGGAAGAGGTCTGAAATGAATGTTAGGGTCACCAGCAATTAGACCAACTAATCTTGGGATCCAGTCAACAGGAATTAAATCCACTAGGTTCATTGCAAAAATCCATAGGAAAGCTACACCCGCAAGAGGAGCAAAAAACTTCACATCAGCGTTTACGATAAAGCTTTTTGCTGAACCGTTAACCCAATCGATAAAGAGTTCAACTGCAACCTGAAATTTTGTAGGTTTATAGATGTTTACTTTACGTGCTTGGTAAAACAGTATTGATGCAAGAAATAGACCTAAAACAAATGAAACTAATAGTGAGTCTAAGTTAATCGACCAAAAGCCGTCACCAACATGTAGATACTTTAAATGGTGGTCAAGGTATTGGTTGAAAGTTAGTTCACTTCCGTTGCCAGATGACATAAGTCGTCCTCAATTATTTCTAATTGTTAATAAAGAAGCTTTATAAAAATTTTTATAAAGCTTAGTAGTGTTTTTTTCTAAAATTATCCTTGAAAAATATATTTTATTATGTAAGAAGTCAAGAATAAGAATTTAGCAAAAAACTTTAGTTAATTATATCATTCTTTTTAGATTTTATCTTGTTTTAGTGAAAAAATGGACTTTAGTTTACTGGTATAAGTTTGTGATAAATAGGAGAAAGTTGTAAATGAATAGGTCGGTGAAAAGTTGTATAAAATTGTTTTTATTTGGTATAACCTTTATAGTTATCCTTATTTATCAATTAAATAGTGTTTAACATTTTTTAAAAATTTAAAAAAATATAACTAAATTTTTTAAATTTGAGTAAAAAGTTACAATTTACAAAGGGGAATTAAGAAAGAATTTTAGTCTTCTTCTTGTAAGGTGTTAATAAACAATATAAAAAAGCGTAAATTTTAAACCTGAGTACTTTTGTATATTTTTCGAGCATGAAAGCATAAGGAGGGAAATTAAGAGAGTTAAATGGAGAAGTGTTATAATTGAGTTATCCTAACTAATAATCAAAGAGGTAAGGAGGTTTTTATGTTGCACGCATTTTTTTAGAACGAAGAGAATGAAATTCCTGAGTATATTTACTCTAATAGGATTTTTGCTTAGTCTAATAATTGTAGGCTTTAATCTCTACCGTATGCATGCTATTCATAATAGAATAGAGCATAAAGTAAAAGTTACAGAAATATCAGTTGAAGATCAAACAAATCTATTTTTGTTTCGTTCATATGAATATCAGGTACAAGGGCTTTTAAACACCCCTTTAGTATCAGATGATGAATTAAAAAAATACCAAGAGCTACTGTGTCAAAATCTAGGAAAAGTTGAGCTTTCAAATAATTGCTTTATTTTTCTCCAGAACCTTTTAACTTCACAAGCTAGAGATTTTGGAGAAGTTGCGAATTCGATTTTTGCTTTCTTGAACAATTCTGTGACATATCCAAATCTAGCACTAGAATTCTCTCAAAATATTAGAAGAGAGGTAGCTTCTACCCCCAAAGCTAGATATGTCATTTTACTGCTCCTATTTAAAGAAGTAGAGAATAGTCTAAACTTTTTTAGAAACGAGTTGTTTTCGTTAGAAAGTAAAGTCCACAAAGTTAAATTTTCAAATACTCCCCAACAAATAAATCAAGAAAATTTTATTTCTCCTTATTTTAGGATAGGAACACGAATTGATAGGTTGCAACCTGTGGGAGAGGGTATACTAAACTCTCCTTGGTTTACAAATTTTAACTTCTCCGATAAAGCTAAAGAAGTTTCATTGAAGAATGTAGACATTCTTTATACAAATTTTCAGCACTTACTTAATTTTTATTTAGACCAAGATATTTCCTCAAGTTATTTAGTCAGCCATGATAAAAGTATTGATTTTTCTAAGATCGAGAGGTATCTATTACAGAAGATGATATTGATACACTTAGGTATACTAAGTGACATTTTGGATTATTTTGTAACCAATAAAGATAGTTATCAATTGATTGAACAACGTTTAATTCAAGGTATAACTTTTAGTTGGCAAGATCCTGAATTGATCAGCGGTAGAATCAATAAAATCAGTAAGTGGTTTGACTTTTTAAAAGATAAATTAAACTAAATAGAAGCCCTTATAAATGAATAATACTTACATTGAAAGTGCGATTAGAACTCTAAATATAGAGTTAGAGCAAATTAAAAATTTAGAGAAGACAATTAAATCTTCAGAATTTAGTAAAGCCTGCGATTTAATAAATGAATGTAAAGGTAAGCTAATTTGTATGGGGATTGGTAAATCTGGGCATATTGCTAAAAAGATTGCAGCAAGCTTTGCTTCCACTGGGACCAGTGCTTTCTTTGTCCATCCTTGTGAAGCAGGGCATGGTGATGCTGGCATGATAGAAAAAGGAGACGTAGTCTTATATGTTTCTAACTCTGGTGAAGCTTATGAGTTTAATAGCCTATTACCATATTTAGAAAGTAAAGAAGTTAAAGTTATAGGGATAACTAATAATCCAAGATCTACCTTGGCTAAATATAGTGAAGTATATTTAACTTTAAATGTTAATAAGGAAGCTTGTCCGTTAAACTTAGCTCCAACAGCCTCATCTACAAATACATTAGTGCTTGGTGATTGCTTGGTTGTATCTTTAATCGATAAAAAACAATTATCAGCGGGGCAGTTTGCTTCATCACACCCTTTTGGAGTTTTAGGTAAAAGATTGTTAGTAACAAATGAGAATCTTCTAAAAAGTGGTAATGATCTTCCTCTCGTACTTAAAGAGCAGATGATAAGCGAATGCCTTGTAGAGATGTCTAAAAAAAATCTTGGTTGTGTAATAGTTGTTGATAATTTAGATCCTGACAATTGCAAATGCTTAGGTATATTTACAGATGGGGATTTAAGAAGAGCCATTACTAATCACTTTGATATCTACACCACCCCAATGAGTGAAGTAATGACCTCTAATTTTACTTCAGGTAAATTGGATGACTTGGCTTACCATACGCTACAGTTGATGGAGAAAAAGCGAATTACAGTTTTACCAATTACAGATGAGCAAGGAAAATTATTGGGTGTAGTAAATTACTTGGCTTTACTTAATTCAGGCATCAGCTAATCTTATAGAGTAGATCGTTTTAGGATATAATAAGCGTTATGTAAACGTGTTTTTAATTTTAGGGAGTTATATGTTAGATTATCGCCAATATGCCAAAGATAAATTACATTTATTTAAAGGTATCAAATTATTAGTCCTTGATAATGATGGAGTAATGACTCCTGGACAAGTGCACTATTACGATAACCAAACATCTGTTGGAGTAACTTATAGCGTCTTAGATGGTTATGCTATCGCGCGTTCTAAAAAGTATGGTTTACATATTGCAATTATCTCAGGTCGCCAAAATAAAGCTTTAGAGTACCGTGCTCAAGTTTTAAAAGTCGATGAAAATGATTTCTACGTAGGTGTTGAAGATAAAGGTAAATTTCTTCAAGAGCTAATGAATAAATATTCTTTAAAAGCTGAAGAAGTTGCATTTGTTGGAGATGACTTCATAGATATTTCTGCATTCAAAGTTGCAGGTTTACCAATCACAGTTCCGAATAGACATCCAATTGTTGATAGATATGCTAAATATACAACCTTAAATCAAGGGGGATTAGGCGCTATTCGTGAAGTATGTGATTTAATTATTTTAGCTAATAACGTTGATTCCGATATGCGTGATGAGTTATTAAAATTTTGGAATGAAGTGGAATAATAGCTAATGTTTCTGCAAAAAAGAATACTTTTTGTGACTATTCTTTTAGCTATTGCAATTGGATATTACTCTCTTTTTTGGAAAGATGAAGAGAGTAATTCCAATGTTGTAGCTGGAGACCAGCCACAAATGGAATTAACAAATGCTGTTTTAGTAGCATTTAATCCTTTAGGTAAAAGTGAATATACTCTATTAAGTGAGTACACAGAAAAAGAAGTAGATAGTAATACATTTAACTTTAAAAATGTTTTAGTGTATTCCTTAGATCAACAAAATATCTCTAACTCTATTTTTATGAGTACTTCCTCCTCAACTCTTGAAAATAAAGTTATAACATTTCCGGAGCATATGAAAATATTTACTCTAGGAAACCCAAATTTTTTAAGAGCAGATATTTTAAATTCTACTCTTGAACTAGATAGTTATATCCTTTCTAGTCAAAGTCCTATAGTTATTTTTGGACAATCATTTACAACTAAAGCTGACGGATTTAAATTCTACCTCAAAGATAACCGTTACACTTTAGATGGTAATGTTGAAACAGAATATAATTTTTAATTTAGAAAAGTGAAGGTTTAATGTATAAATTTATTAGCCTAATTTTACTTTTGGTAGGTAGCTTAACTTTTAGTTATGCAAATTCAACAAGTAATAATACAGTTTCAATTCAATCAAATAACCAAGAATTAGAGCAACTTGGTGATGGTAATTTAAGATCTGTTTTTGTTGGTAATGTTGTAGTTATATACAATAAAACAACAACGATTAGAGCTGACCGCGTAGTTGCTTCAAATATAAATGGTAAAAGAACTATAGTAGCTACAGGCAATAACGTAGTTTTAACAAATCAACAGCGAGAATTTAGATTAGATTGTCGTGAATTAACTTTTGACGTAAATAGTGGTGTAGTAACAGCTATAAATGGAACAGCTGTTCTGCAAACTAACAATATTTCTGGTAACGTGTTAATTTATAACGTTAATACGGGAAATATAACAGCGAAAGGTAGTAGTTCTACACAGGTTAAAACTATTTTAAATAGTTCAAGCTCTTCAAATAAATAAAGTAATAGAGTTTTTAAATGTTACAACATAAGTTATCTGTAAGAAATATAGCTAAATCATACAAAAGACCTGTCGTTAAAGATGTTAGCTTAGAAGTAAATTCAGGTGAAATAGTAGTATTACTTGGTCCTAATGGAGCTGGTAAGACTACAACGTTCTACACTATAGTAGGGTTAGTGGAACAGGATGAAGGCGATATTTTTGTAGATGATCAATGTATAACTAACTTTCCTATTTATAAAAGAGCGGAGTTAGGAATTGGTTATCTTCCTCAAGAGGTTAGTATTTTTAGACAGTTAACTGTAAGAGAAAATATTTACGCTGTTTTAGAGTTAAGAAAAGATTTAACTAAAAAACAAAGAGACAGAGTTTTAGAAGAACTTTTAGAACAGTTTCATATTTCTCACATCTCTGAATCTATAGGTCAGGCATTGTCAGGTGGGGAAAAAAGAAGGGTTGAAATTGCTCGTGCCTTAGCTGCTAATCCTAAATTTATCTTATTAGATGAACCTTTTGCAGGGGTTGACCCTATTTCAGTAGAAGATATTAAGAATAATATAACAGCTTTAAAGGATCTAGGGATAGGAATTCTAATCACAGACCATAATGTAAAGGCAACCTTAGAAATCTGTGATCGCGCTTATATTATTGGTGAAGGACATGTTATAGCTTCGGGTACACCTGAAGAAGTAAAAGAAAATGAAAGAGTGCAAGAGTTATATATTCCTAAAGATTACTTATAATTTATTATGCAATGGTCTCTTTCTGAAATTTTAAAAAGTTCGTTTTCTATATTTTTTAATAGAAAAGGTACTGTAAAAAATACAAAATCTAGCAATCAAACAAGAGATAAGGTAGAAACTTTACCATGTGTAAAGAAGCTAGTTATCACTTTAGATAAAAACTTTACTACCAAAAATAGTCTCTACACTTTGCAGAATCAGGTAACAACTTATACCGTTTCTTACCAACTTAAAAATCGTAAATTTCAGTATGAGAAGAAACCTCTAAACACTGACTTAAATCTTTATAGATGGTTAGAGGTTTCAAGCGGTTTTTTTGTTAATAAAGTAAATTACTCTTTTGTAGTCGTAAAGCACTTTTATGCTAAAAAAGAAATTTCCTTTACATTACTAGATGAAAGTGTTTTACAGAAAAAAATTGATAGAAATTTTTTAAGAAGGTATCTTTCTACAGTAATCCAAACTGATATAGAAAAGTCAGACAAATTAGCAGATAATTTTGAAGTTTCTCCAGCTTTAGCTGCCGCTAGATTTTTCCACAATACCAATGCGATTAAAGAATTAGAACTTCCACTAGCTGAAGTAACTTTATCAACAGATTTAGATACAGCTTCTAAATTTTTAGATGATGTAAAACATAACTATGCAAATTTAATAACTTTGATTAGTCCTCAAAATATACATTTAGATTTAAAGGCGCAAAGAATTAAATCCTTGGTTATAGATGTTATAGGTAGAGAGCTTCCCCAAGCAACAACAGATGAAGTAAATAAAATACTATCAGATGTTTTAGCAAGGGATAGACAAGGAAGTCAGTATATTGGTGATCAAGCTGTATTTTTAAGGGTAGTCACTGAAAAAGTGGCATATAGTAAAATGCATTTTGTAGGACTAAAAACCCCTTGCGTATACAATTACAATCTCAACTTAAAAGCTAAGTTTATTTATTTACTTTTTATTAATCCGAATGATTTAGATGAAATTCAATCAAGTCTAGGGGATATTTTTAATAAGTTAAATACGCACGTTTCCAGCTTAGTAAAAACAGGTGTTTCTACTGATGAAGAAGAAGTGTGGAAATCCTTGGCTTTGTTAGATTGGCTAAAAACAAAAAAGAATTCTTAG
>NZ_NRHC01000091.1 GCF_003585885.1 Psittacicella hinzii
CCATTTGGGGGTAACCTCACGGTTATTTTTTACATTCTCCGTTTCTCAATATTTACTGAAAAAGGAACCTTCGAAAGAGTCTTTCTCTACATAGTTGAAAAAGCTATTGAATATGATATGGTAGGAGGAAAGGAAATGTTCCAAGATTCTACGCATATCAAAGCAAAAGCTAGTCTTAGTAAAGTAGCCAAAGCGGTAATAACTATTACTGAAGAAGACAACTTAGCTCTACTCTACGATGTAAACAAAGAGAGAGCTAAACGCAATATGAAAGATCTAAAGCCTAGATTAAAGCAGATTGAAAAAGATGTCCTAATTAGTCTAACTGACAAAGATTGCGGTATTCTATCTCGCAGGAATAAGCCTAGAATGCTAGCTTATCTAGATCATAGAATTGTTGATGGTAAGTGCAACATAATCTTATCTACAGAGATATCTCCAGGTAATGTTCACGATAGTCAGAGATCTCTATCAGGCTTCCTATACATTGAGAAATACTTCAACTTAGTACCGGAAGTTGTTGGTGTTGACTCTGCCTATGATAGTGCGAAACTAATGAATGGCCTACATAATATAGGAGTTCTAAGTGTAGTAGTACCTCAAAAAAGAGGTCGTAATACTCCAAACGAGTATACACCTGAATCCTTTACTTACAATCCAGAACTAGATATCTACGTGTGTCCTCAAGGTCAAGAATTAATTTACTTCGCAACTACTAGAGATGGATTCAACAAGTATATGTCCAATCCAGATAAGTGTTCTGCTTGTCCGTTCAAGGACAAATGCACTAAGAACAAAAAGAACTTTAGAGTGATAAATAGGTCTATTTATCAGGAAATAAAAGAACACAACTATGCCGTAAGTGCTAGCGATTACGGTAGAGAAATCTCTAGAAAAAGAAGCTGCACAGTAGAACTTACCTTTGGCGACTCAAAAGAGAAACATGGTTTTAGATATGCTAGATATATAGGAATAGATAAAATGCAGTCGCAATCTTTTCTAACTGCTACTGTACAGAACATGAAAACTATCGTTAATTACCTATTTAAAAATAAAAAAGTTCTAGTTAATGAAATTAACTAGAACGACAAATACCAATTCAATGAAGTTGAATTGAATTAACAAATATATTTTACCACATGGTAAAATACCATCCCCGAAAAAATACATCTAGGGGAGGGGGTGCTATACCCTAATTATCGTTCAAGTTAATTATTTTTTATCAAAAAAGGCTTCCCATGTCTTTTTTGATTAGTTCGAAGGATTTTTGCAACAGTCTCATTACTCATGAAAAAACTACTTTTAACTTCAAGCCTCCTATTTAGTCCTCTAGCCTTTGCAGGCATGGAAGAAGTTACTTCAGTTTCAATTCCCCTAGGAATTGGTCAAAAGGTTACCTATGCTGTTGTTAAGTATAGTGAAACTTTAGATGCCGACCAAATTAAAAAATCAGACTTTGCGGTAAAAGATCGTAATATCGTTGAAGTTTACTTAGCGACAGACAATGACATTCATAGTCATTCTACTAAAGGTCAATATGTAGTTATTAAAATGGATCCTCAAGATCCTACTGCTTCTTTACTTACAGATGTAAAAGGACAAACACCACAACCAACTAGCTACACTTTAGAAGTTAGTCAAGTTAATCCCCTAACTGACGTAAAATCTATTGCTCCAGAAACTAAAGTAGCCCAACAAAGTGTTAACTTAGTAGCTGATGATTTTACTCAACTAAGCTTTACCGATAAAGATGGGACAACTATTAACTATAATCTTTACGTACCAAAAGATTATAAACCTCAAACTGAGTACCCATTAGTAATGTTTATCCACGATGCTGGAGTAACTTCAGACTATATTAAAGCAACCTTATACCAAGGTAATGGAGCTACAGCTTGGGCAACTCCTGAAAGCCAAGCTCGTCATCAAGCTTTTGTCTTAGCACCACAATTTGCGGACAAAATTGTTACGGATAAATATGAAATCCCAACAAAAAACATTAACGCTCTAATTGCTTTAATTAACTCTTTAAGTGAAAAATACAGCATTGACATGGATCGTATCTATGCAACAGGACAATCTGGTGGTGGAATGTTAGAGTATGCTCTTAACATTACTCACCCAGACTTCCTAGCAGCTAGTTACCATGTTGCAAGCCAATGGGACGCTACTCAAGTTGCTCCTATGGCACATAACAAAATGTTTGTCTTTATCAGTAAAGACGACCCTAAAGCTTACCCTACTTGGCAACAAATGATTCCTGTACTTGAAAAAGAGGGAGCTGACATTCAAACTCTTGAAGTTAAAGGTAATGACTCTCTAAATAACTTAAACAGTGACGTAGAGAAGTTACTGGAAAAAGGTGGTAATATCCACTTAATGTATGTAGCTTCAGGTACTCTTCCATCACAAATTGCAGGAACTAAATCAGGTCCAGCAGCTGCTCACATGGGTACTTGGGAAATTAGCTATAGGGATTCCCTAAATTTT
>NZ_NRHC01000092.1 GCF_003585885.1 Psittacicella hinzii
TTTTACAATCAGCGGACTATAAATGACGTTCAATTCTTTTTATGAATTGCTCTTCACTCAGACCTACAGCTTTTAATATTTCTTTTTGCTTACCAGTAATTGGACTAATACCAACAGAACCATTTTTTAATTTATAGACTCTGATTTTATTCAATTCTGTTATAGCATCAAGAATTGTTAATTTCTTAGTAGCTGATCTACCTTTAATGCGATTTGAAAGTTCATTGTAGATAATTAGAGAAATAAAGATACTTAACGCTTTACCTAACGATGTCTCTTTTGTATGAGTACGGTAAACTCTGCAGCCAAAGATATGCTTGATTATTCTCATCATTAACTCAATAAAGTTACGTCTGCGATAATCTAATAAACATTCTTTTGCGTCTTTACCATTGTTATCGATTACAACAAAGATGCCGCAGTGTTTAGTGTTTTCTTTGAATTTCTCGTTGCTAAATACAGCTTTATAGATTTGAACATCTCCGTCATTCATTGGAACAACATCAACAACACCATCATGCTTCTTAATTTGTTTTGCGAAGCTTATAGTGTTATTTTTAGCTTCTTCCATGACTTTCTCAACTTTGCTACGTTCGATACGGAACTCTTCTCTATAAAGATCAGTACTGAAGAATACGTTAGCAGTCATTGGTGTATCACCACACATAACAGGAACTTGCATAGTGTACACATCTTCGTCAAACAGGTAATCACCTTGTTTTTCAATGATATCGTACGTCTTTTCAACACATTCTTTAAATGCGTTAGTGCTTTCTCTTAATAAGGTGGTTACTCCAAGCCCTTGACTGTTTAGATCCTCGATAATATCTGTAGAAACACAACCAGTATCACAGATAATGCTAATTTCATTCTCTGAAGAGTCTGGTAATAACTCATTAAATCTAGATCTGAAGTGAGTTACGTCAGTAGTGCTACCGTGGTAAAGGTCAAAGTTGATAGGTATACCCGTAACTTCATCGATAATTAGAGCAAAATTCATTTGGGGAAGGTTGTCTTTATCGCGATTATAACCTCTTTCAATTAGGTCATTATCATACGTAACTG
>NZ_NRHC01000093.1 GCF_003585885.1 Psittacicella hinzii
GACGTAGCTAATAAAGACAGCTATGCAACAGGTACAGGTCTGTATCAATGGAACTCTGGTGCAGAAACTACTAATCCAGATGTAGCTAACAAAGATAGCTATGCAACTGGTACTGGTCTGTATCAATGGAACTCTGGTGAAGAGACAACTAACCCAGATGTAGCTAACAAAGACAGCTACGCAACTGGTACAGGTCTATACCAATGGAACAGTGGTGCTGAAACAACTAACCCAGATGTAGCTAATAAAGATAGCTACGCTACTGGTACTGGTTTATACCAATGGAATTCTGGCGAAGAGACTCAAAATCCTGATGTAGCTAACAAAGATAGCTATGCAACTGGTACAGGTCTGTATCAATGGAATAGTGGTGCTGAAACTACTAACCCTGACGTAGCAAACAAAGATAGTTACGCAACAGGCACTGGTTTATACCAATGGAACTCAGGTGAAGAGACAACTAACCCAGACGTAGCTAATAAAGACAGCTATGCAACAGGTACTGGTCTATACCAATGGAACTCTGGTGCAGAAACTCAAAATCCTGATGTAGCTAACAAAGACAGCTATGCAACTGGTACTGGTCTATATCAATGGAATTCAGGTGAAGAGACACAAAACCCAGACGTAGCTAATAAAGACAGCTATGCTACAGGTACAGGTCTATACCAATGGAATTCTGGTGAAGAGACTCAAAATCCAGATGTAGCTAATAAAGACAGCTATGCAACAGGTACTGGTCTGTATCAATGGAATTCTGGCGAAGAGACACAAAATCCAGATGTAGCTAACAAAGACAGCTATGCAACAGGTACAGGTCTATACCAATGGAACAGTGGTGCAGAAACTCAAAACCCAGATGTAGCTAATAAAGACAGCTATGCTACAGGTACAGGTTTATACCAATGGAATTCTGGCGAAGAGACTCAGAACCCAGACGTAGCTAACAAAGATAGCTATGCTACAGGTACAGGTCTATATCAATGGAATTCTGGCGAAGAGACACAAAATCCATATGTAGCTAACAAAGATAGCTATGCTACAGGTACAGGTCTATATCAATGGAATTCTGGCGAAGAAACTCAAAACCCAGATGTAGCTAACAAAGACAGTTACGCAACTGGCACAGGTCTATACCAATGGAATTCAGGTGCTGAAACAACTAACCCAGATGTAGCTAACAAAGATAGCTATGCAACTGGTACAGGTCTATACCAATGGAACAGTGGTGCAGAAACTACTAACCCTGACGTAGCTAATAAAGACAGCTATGCGACAGGTACAGGTCTATACCAATGGAACTCTGGTGAAGAGACTCAAAATCCAGATGTAGCAAACAAAGATAGTTATGCTACAGGTACAGGTCTATATCAATGGAACTCTGGTACTGAAACTACTAATCCAGACGTAGCTAACAAAGACAGCTATGCTACAGGTACTGGTCTATACCAATGGAACAGTGGTGCAGAAACTACTAACCCTGACGTAGCTAACAAAGACAGCTATGCGACAGGTACAGGTCTATACCAATGGAATTCTGGCGAAGAGACACAAAATCCAGATGTAGCTAATAAAGACAGCTATGCAACTGGTACAGGTTTATATCAATGGAACTCTGGTGCAGAAACTCAAAATCCAGATGTAGCTAACAAAGACAGCTATGCAACAGGTACTGGTCTGTATCAATGGAATTCAGGCGAAGAGACACAGAACCCTGACGTAGCTAACAAAGACAGCTATGCTACTGGTACTGGTCTATATCAATGGAATTCAGGTGCTGAAACCACTAACCCAGATGTAGCTAACAAAGACAGCTATGCAACTGGAACAGGTCTGTATCAATGGAACTCTGGAGAAGAGACACAAAACCCAGACGTAGCTAACAAAGACAGCTATGCAACAGGTACTGGTCTGTATCAATGGAATTCAGGTGCAGAAACTACTAACCCAGATGTAGCTAACAAAGACAGCTACGCAACTGGCACCGGTCTATACCAATGGAATTCTGGCGAAGAGACGCAGAACCCAGACGTAGCTAATAAAGATAGCTATGCAACTGGTACTGGTCTATACCAATGGAACAGTGGTGCAGAAACTACTAACCCTGACGTAGCTAATAAAGACAGCTATGCAACAGGTACAGGTCTGTATCAATGGAACTCTGGTGCAGAAACTACTAATCCAGATGTAGCTAACAAAGATAGCTATGCAACTGGTACTGGTCTGTATCAATGGAACTCTGGTGCAGAAACTACTAATCCAGACGTAGCTAACAAAGATAGCTATGCAACAGGCACTGGTCTATACCAATGGAATTCTGGTGAAGAGACTCAAAATCCAGATGTAGCAAACAAAGATAGTTATGCTACGGGTACAGGTTTATACCAATGGAATTCAGGTGCTGAAACCACAAATCCTAATGTAGCAAACAAAGACAGTTATGCTACAGGTACAGGTCTATATCAATGGAACACTGGTGCAGAAACTACAAATCCAGATGTAGCTAATAAAAATAGTTACGCAACTGGTACTGGTCTATATCAGTGGAACTCTGGTGCAGAAACAACTAACCCAGATGTAGCTTACAAAAAAGGATATGCAACTGGTAATGGCTTATATCGCTTCGGAAATGGTGCAGAAAGTCAAAATCCATTATTTGGAGATCCAAGTAGCTATTCATTTATCTTAGCTTTATTCTTAGATGATCTTGATACAGTTAAACCTAATGAAAACTTAGTCGATGTAGTACTAGATCCTAATTACAAAGATTGGTTATTAGATCAAGGTTTAAATGACTTTATCGAAGCAGGTAAAGATGAAGGTAATAACTTTATTCCTAGAATCATTGCAAGCTCTGATATGCAGTTAGATAAAGACTTTAATTTAGAAGTTGCATCTAACAATAGTCATTTAAATAACTATCTAAATAAATTTGGTATTACATTACAGACATGTTCGATAATCGATCCTACTGTATTAAAAGATTATTTACCATCTGATAGTGACAGTTACCAAGAAATGAGAAAACTGTGTGCTTTCTTAAACGATAAAGTTCGTGAGAATGGTGAAATTCCTAACACTATTCCAACTAACATTCTTCCAGGCGAAGTTATTTCTAACATCGTAGTAGAAGCTCGTAAAGCATTAAGCAATCAGGTTTCTTATAATGAAGTATCTGATGTTCAAGAGAAAAATTAATCAATAAATTTTTCTCGTAGGGATTTCCCTTAAATCAATTAAAAATGAGTGATCTCTCGGTATCCGAGGGATCACTCATTTTTTTTGTTACTTAGAATAAAAGGCTACTTTGTATGCTTATTTTTCTATTATTTAAAACTTTTTAAACTAAAAGGTGTCTAATAGATTGTAATTTTTTCTATTTTAGAAATTTTGAGCTTTAGAGCTTAGAATGAGTAATTGGTATATTAATAATCTATTTTTATAAGTAAGCAGATTGCAAATGGTTTGACTGTCTTCTGCCTTTATGAATAGGTTTAAGGCATACATTGTAATCTGTTAAAAGTCATATGAATAAAATTTTTAATCTTAAATATAGTAAAACGAAGAAGCAACTAGTTGTTGTTTCTGAATTAGCTACTAATGCAGATGTAGGTTCTACTTCATCAGCTAAAGAGACAAAAGAAGTTAAAGCTCCTAATGCTAAAGATGTTAACCTTGCGTTAAGCCCATTAGCTAAAAGTTCAGTTATTGCTGCAGGTTTAGCATCATCTTTATCTTTAGTAGGTAACGCTCAAGCTGATGCTGCTCGTACTGGCATGGATGTAATTTCTGGTACAGTTAATGTAGTGACTAATGGTTTAGTTACAGAAATTACTAACTCAGCTAATGCTATTATTAACTGGCAGACATTTAACATTAACGAAAACGAAATTGTTAAATTTATCCAACAATCAACTGATTCAGCCGTATTAAACCGTGTTATTGGTGGACAAATTTCTCAAATTTTAGGTACTTTACAATCGAATGGTAAAGTATTTATCGTTAACCCAGCTGGTATCGTTTTCGGTGAAAACTCAGTAGTAGATGTAGGCTCTTTAGTAGCTTCTACATTAGATATTACTAATGAAGATTTCTTAAACGGTAACTACGTTTTCAACCAAGATAAAGACCAAGCAATCGCACAAATCCTTTCTCAAGGTATGATTAAAGTTAATGATGATGGTTCATTAGCTTTAATTGGTGGTCAGGTTGTGAATACTGGTGTGTTAAAAGCTGAAAACGGTTCTGTTTTCCTTTTAGCAGGTAAAAGTATTACAATTCAGGATTTAGATAATCCTTTAATCAGCTATAAAGTAACTGCAGAAAACAAAGCAGTAAACTTAGGTGAAATTATTTCTAAACGTGCTACTTTATTAGGTAACAAAGTAGCAAATGGTTATACATCTGCAAGTGAATTTGCAGACATCATGTCTAACTATGCAACTTCTGCAACTAATGCAAAAATTAGCGCAGATGGTGAAATCGTTCTTTACGGTGCTTCAGTATCTGATGAAGTGCAAACAACTGCACAAACTGACACAGAAGTAACTGGTACTAAAAACAGCTTAGTAGTAAACAACGGTACTTTAAATAGTTCAAACACAGCAGGTAAAGCTGGTACTATTAAAGTATTAGGTGATGAAGTTGTATTAGGAAGCAACTCTGATATCAATGCTTCAGGTGCTACTGGTGGTGACGTTTACGTTGGTGGTGATTTTAAAGGTAATGGTTCTGTTAAATTAGCGAACAATACTACAGTTGAAACTGGTTCAAAAATCAACGTATCTGGTGTAAATGACGCTGGTAACATCGCTGTATGGGGTAACTACGCTTACGTTTCTGGTGAATTCTCAGCAACTTCTGTAAATGGTAACGGTGGTTTCTTAGAAACTTCTGGTAAATACATTTCAATCGCTGATGATATTAGTGTAAACACTTCATCAGAAAAAGGTGTTTCTTACTACGGTAACTGGTTAATCGACCCTACAGATTTAACTATTTACAACTCTTCATCAACGTCATCAAATACGTATACTGGTTGGTATCAAGGTAAGAATGGTTATGCTGGCTCAAGTTTAAGTGATACAGTAATTAATAACCAATTAAAATCAACTAGCGTAACTATCCTTACTGATGGTAACGTTACAATTACTGGTGCTTACTTATACACTTTAGCTGGTAACAACAATTACTTAACTATCTATACTTCAGGTGGTACTTACAAAGTTGAAAACAGTACATTCAACTTTGCTGGTAACGGTACATTAAGCCTAATCGGTATGGGTAACTTCAGTATGAACAACTCAAGCATCGAAGCTTATAGCTTAGTTCTTGGTTCATACGAACAAGTTTATAACGAGAGCCAAAAATACTGGTTAAATATTTCTGACTCTTACATCCACTTACGTGGTAACACAACTTCATACATCCGTGCTAACGCGTATGCAAGTTCATCAATCAACAATACAACTATCGATGCTGAAAATAGTACTTTAAGCATTAAGTACAGTGAAAACTTTACTTTCAACGGTACTAACATTACAGCAGCAGAAGTTGACTTATATCCAATTGAAGGTGCAACTGACGTTGGTGGTGTAACAACTACATTTGTTAACTCAAGTGTAAATGTTTCTAAATCATTTAACTTAAACAACACAAGATCTGCGTTAAATGTATCTAACTCATCAATTAACGGTAGCGATACTGCAACAGTAACTACAAATGTTAAAAACATTAACATCAGCGATAACTCAACAATCACTGGTAACACTGTAGCTTTAACTACTGTTGACGGTAGCATTAACGTTGCTAACTCAAGCGTTACATCAGCTTCTAACACTTCATTAGTTGCTGTTGGTGGTGACATCGCATTTGACGGTGCTACAATTGGTGTAACTGATGGTAACATCAGCTTAAACGCTTCAAATAACGTAACGTTAAGTGAAACTGTAACTTTAGAAATGTCAGATTCTTCTAACATTTCTGTTTACGGTGGTAACAACGCTAAAGTTGAAAATGTAAGCTTAACAGCAGACAATATCAATGTATCAGGTGGTAATGTAACTGTTGAAAACTCAACATTAAATGCTACTACAGATACAAGCTTAACTGCTAACAATGCGTTAACTTTAGATGATTCAACTGTAATCGCTGCTAACAACGTGTCAGTATGCTCAACAAATGGTACAGTTGATATCGCTAACACAACAATTAACGCTGGTGATTCAGTAGTTCTATCAGCTAAAGAAGATTTAAGTTTAGATAACCACACTTATGTAAATGCTACAAGTGGTGATGTTGACTTAACTTCATCAGAAGGTAATGTAAGCGTAGTTGGTACTAACATTACTGCAAGCGAAGGTAATGTTTCATTATCAGCTTACAGCAACTTAACTGTAGAAAACTCTAACATCAGTGCTAAGAAAGGTTTAGCTTTAGTTTCTGAAACTGAAAACGTATCTTTAGTTTCTGGTACAAGCTCTACTTACTCTTTAGGTGAAGGTGCAAACTTAACTGTAAGCGCTGGTAAAACTGCAACAGTTGAAGGCTTAACTGGTGATTTAGGTAACGTTGATATTAACGGTACTGACGTTGCATTAAGCAATAACAACTTAAGCTTAAGTGGTGATTTAGCAGTAAACGCTGCAAACTCAGCTTCTTTAAGCAACAATACAATTTCAGCTGATGATATTAATGTAACAACTACATCAGGTGATTTAACAGTAGCTGACAGTAACTTAACTTCAGTTAATGACACAGTTTTAAATGCTGGTGGTGATTTAGAAGTTGCTAACACAACAGCTACATCAACTTCAGGTGATTTAACATTATCAGGTTCAAATGTAACTTTAGGTGATGGTACAATCTTAACGGCTAACGAAACTGACGGTGACGTAGCAATTACAGCTACAGATGGTACTGCAAGCCTAGAAGGTACGAACGTTACTGCTAACAATGTTACTTTAACTTCTACAACTGGTGATTTAGTAGCTAATAACTCTAACATCTCTGCAGTTAAACCACTAAACTTCACTTCAACTGAAGGTAATGTTACTTTAACTGATACAAGCATTAAAACTGACGGTGACTTAACTGTAACTGCTGGTAAAAATGCAACTATTTCAGGTGAAAACTCAACTATTACTTTAGGTAGTGATGGTTCTGCGAACTTAACAGTAACAGCTGGTGAGAACGCAACTGTTGAAAACGTTAAAGGTACAGTTAACAAAGCAGAAGTTACTGCTGGTAACGATGTATCAGTTGCAAATACTTCATTAAATGCAACTACTTTAACTTTAGATGCTGCAAATGGTAATTTAACTACTACTGACAGCTCATTCAATGTAACTGAAAACGCTACATTAACAGCTGGTGAAGCTGTTACTCTAAACAACACAACTGTAAATGCAACTACAGGTTTAGATGTTGAAGGTAAATCAGTAGAGTTAAATAACGGTACTAACTTAATTTCAGATTCAGATATAAATGTTGTAGCTACAGAAGGTGATTTAAACGCTACTGGCTCTAACATCACTTCAAACGAAGGTTCTGTAACTGTAAGCTCTGCTTCAAACTTAACTTTAGAGAACAGCAACATTTCTGCATCTAAAGATGTAAATGTAACTGCTGAAGGTGTTGCTAACTTAAACGCAACAAACGTTTCTGCAGAAACTGGTAACGTAACAGTTTCAGGTACTGAAGGCTTACACTTAAACAACGGTACTAACATCTCTGCAAGTGGTGAAGTTAACTTAACTTCTACAGGTGGTTCATTAACAACTGAAGGTACAAATGTTACTTCAGAAAATGGTAATGTAAGCTTATTTGCAAAAGATGATTTAACAGTAGATAACTCAAATATCTCTGGTAAAGCAGGTATCCTATTTAATGCGAGTGAAGGTTCATTAACAATCGGTAACTCAACATTAAATACAACAGGTAACTTATCATTCGAAGCTGGTAAAGATATTTCATTATCAGACTTAGATTTAAATGTTACTGATTTCAACTTACAAGCTAACGGTAACGCGTCATTAGCTAATACTTCAGTAAATGCTACAGATATTAGCGTTTCTGGTACTAATGTAAATGTTACAAATGGCTCAATCTTAACAGCGACTGAGTGTGTATCATTAACTGCAACTGATGGTTCAGTAAATGTACTAGATAGTAACTTAACAGCACAAAACGGTAGCGTAGCTATCCAAGCAACTGATGATGTAACAATTGATAATTCAAACATCTCTGGTGCTACAGGTGTAACTATCAACGCTGAAAACGGTACAGCTGACATCAA
>NZ_NRHC01000094.1 GCF_003585885.1 Psittacicella hinzii
CTAGAACCTAGAAACTAGAAACTAGAAACTAGAAACTAGAAACTAGAAACGAGAAACTAGAAACTAGAAACTAGAAGATAGAAGCTAGAAACTAGAAGCTAGAAACTAGAAGCTAGAAACTAGAAGCTAGAAACTAGAAGCTAGAAACCGAATCCTTTTTTAATTACTTTACTCTGCAAATTACTATGCGCAAAATTATTCTTCCAGTAGCGCTAGCTGCGCTTGTTCTTGGTGGCGGCTATTACGCTTACAACAAATTCAACAACCAACAAAACTTTATTGACCAAGCTTACACTGCTGACCTAGGTAAATACTACGGTGTTGACCTAAGTAAAACTAAAGCTAAATTTACTTTTACTTCTTCAGAGAAGTTAAAAGCCTTTGTTGAAGCTTACGTTGCTGAACGTGCACAACACGATCAGATAGTGGACTTAAACTTTATCGATGTTTCACAACTAACAGATTTAGATTACCTCTTTGCAGGGAAGTATCGTTTTCTCACTGAAGATGACTTTGCAGATTCTGATGTACTAGAAAATAATTCCAAATTTATCTTCCTCGAAGAAGATCTGGCTTTTGTCTGTGAGACTACTCCAAGCTATGCTGTAGATATTTCTAAATGGAATACTAGCCAAGTTAAATCTCTGGCTTATACTTTTGCTTGTGGTGATAACCAGTTTGATCTAAGTAATTGGGATACTTCTAACGTTGAATCTCTCCGTGCGACTTTTGCATTAAACCAAGCGTTTAATGGAGATATCTCAGCTTGGAATGTTGCAAACGTACAAGACATGAATAATACCTTTGCTGATGCAATTGCCTTTAAAGGAGATTTAAGTAAATGGCAAGTAGGCAAAGTAAAAACTATGATGTCGATGTTTTCTAACGCCTCAAGTTTTACCAGTGATTTAAGTAATTGGGATGTTGGGCAAGTAACTGACATGAGCTCGATGTTTTACGGAGCAACTAACTTTAATAGTGATTTAAGTAAGTGGAATGTTAGTCAGGTGACAGACATGAGTACTATGTTTAGTCAAGCACGTAACTTCAACTCTGACTTAAGTAACTGGCAAGTGGGTGCGGTAAAAGACATGTTCTCTATGTTCTATCATGCAGAGAAATTTAACTCTGATCTTAGCAAATGGAATGTTGCCAATGTAACTGACATGGGTATGATGTTTACCAGTGCTAAAAGTTTTAATAGTAACCTAACTAACTGGAACGTTAGTAAGGTTGATAATATGGGGGGTATGTTCTTTGGAGCGACAAGTTTTAACGGTGATGTTAGTAACTGGGACGTCTCTAAGGTAACAACTATGACTCATATGTTTGGCAATGCGACTAGTTTTAACCAAGATCTAAGCAAATGGAACGTTAGTGCGGTTGAAGATATGGACAGCATGTTCTCAAATGCGAGTGCTTTTAACTCGGATTTAAGTCAGTGGAATGTTGCTAATGTTACAAGCATGGAAAGCATGTTTAACGGAGCAACAAGCTTCAATAGTGACTTAAACAACTGGGACGTAAGTAAAGTTACCTCTATGGAAAGCATGTTTGCTGATGCAACTAACTTTGCTGGTAATATCAGTAAGTGGAACGTAAGTAACGTAACAAGTATGAGTGCTATGTTCCGTAACGCCTCTAACTTCAACTCAGACCTTAGTAATTGGGATGTAGGTAATGTCGATAACATGGCAATGATGTTTGCTGGAGCAAAAAGTTTTACTTCTGATTTAAGTGGTTGGAATGTGAGTAATGTCACAGATATGTCGTTTATGTTTAGAGACGCTGCAAACTTTACTTCTAACTTAAACAACTGGCAGTTAACTTCTCTACGTACCGCTCTTTACATGTTTACCGGTAGTGGTATTACTCCAGCTAGCGTTGCAACTTGGCAAACCCAAAAACCAAAAATCTACGCTAACTTAGGTTTTTAATTAGTTGTGGCTTTAACACTAGTTACTTCTTTAGAAGCTGTGGCTTCGAGTAAGTTGTAGCTTTAACAAGTTAGAGCTTTAAGTAATCTAATAAGTTATGGCTTTAAACAAAATAGTGCGTTAGAGCCTTAATATAAACTAATGAGTTAGAGTTGTAATAAACTAGCAAGTCGGAGACTTAAATAAACAAGAACCCCATAAAAGACTAAGCGCTTTTGTGGGGTTCTTTGCTGTTAGTAATAAGCAAGAGACATGAGAAGAGTTCGTCTAGAACTCTATAGCTCTAGATCGATCTATCCTAAAAAACACCGCAAATTAGGATCTAGAAGCTTGTTAAAAAGATTACTATTACTACTATTACTAGAGATAGCTTGTTGAAACGGTAACAGCTAAAAGAGTTTACTAGGGGTAGTTAGCTAAATAGGTTTATAGAGGTAGCCAGTTAAAAATGGTACTGCAGAAAGGGCTTACTAGTTTGAAGTCTCTTCAGTTTGTACTTATACGTAGTTCTATGCAGTTATATGGGGAAGTGTGGAGTTATATGGCGAAGTATGCAGTTTATAAGCGCTATTTTATTGTGTATGCTTATAAGACCATCAGGTAACTTTAAATAGGATTAGCTAACCTCAATCTAGTTAACCACTTATTTAAGAACTTTATTTCAACATCGAGTAGCGTTATTTTTTAATTTACTCTGATTTGAAGTTTAGCTAAAAATAGGATTTACAAATCAACCCTCAAATTCGCCTTATTTTTGCATTTTTCCTTTACCACTTTTAATTTGGGGCAAAAATGCAATTTTTGCTCTTAAAAGTGAAAAAATTTTTATACAAAAAGTATATCAAAAACCACCTTATTACCATTGATAAGTTAGGGTTATTAGCCTTTTTTGTGAAATTTTGAAATATTTTTAACCTTAAAAATCAACAATTTGTAAAATTGACGGGGGGGGGGGCAATTATTTAGATATAAATGCCGTTAATCTGTGCTTTAATACTATATATCAGTTAAATTAGTTACTTAAAAAATACAATTTTACCTAAAGTTAAAATAACTGAGACAATGCCAAGAATCTGTCCAGTTTATAACTGGTTTTCTAGGTATTTTCTTAGATAAATTTAATTTAGTGGTAAAGTTATTTTGCACTTTTTAAGAAAAACGAAGATTAACTAAGTAGCGCACTTTAGAGTTGAGTTTTTACAGCAATATCTACTTTTGGTTGTTAAAAATAAACGAACAAAATGGTAAATCTGTATAGCTAAAGTTGCTAAAGCTTGTAATTAGATAGTTTATCTGGCTGAATAAAGTTATTTTATGCAGTTTAGTGTGGCTAACTTTTACTAGTGACTAGGTTTCTTTTATGGTAACCACAGGTTAATCACAGTGTAACCTTTTGTTAACATTAGGGTAACATTAGGGTACATTGAAGCAACTAAAGGTATAACCCTAAGTAACCATAGGTAACCCAAATTTAGCAAACCAATAAACTCATTTTATCTTTGCACCTTACGATTAAAGATTTTAACCACATTTATTTTGTCTCTCTTTTAATTTGTTTATAACAAATTACTCGCTTAACTACTTTCTTTAACAATTTTTACTACTTTCTTGTCATTTATTTATCTTGCTCTAGGTATTTAGTACTTAGTAAAAGCAACCATATTAGTGACAAAGACTTTTCTTACTTGCCAAGTCTATTTGCTTATTTGCATTTATTGGGTATATAAGATCTATTACAGCCTTTACAAAACTTAGGGTATTGCTCTGTTTGGCATATTACAATTTTGGCATATTCAATACTTGTACGTAATAACCCTAACGTAAACGTAAATTTAAACGTAAATTTAAAAGTAAGTTTAAATGCAAGTTTAAACGTAAATTCAAACGCGTAAATTAAACGTAAACGTAAAGATGATAAATACTGTTCAGCCTAAAGTAGTTCGCTGTTTCTGAGAGTGTTTAGTGTAAAGAAAACACAAGATAAGTAATCTCTTAGATCAAAGTACATTAGTCCTAGTTCCTTGTTTGTTCTTGCTTGACATGCAAGGGATAACATAACGGGCTAACCTATCCTCTAGCAAGGATTTTGTATTTAGTTAGGTATTAGCTAAAGATAAATCTCTCTAACTTGCTCACGCCTCCTTACTACCCTCTTGTAGCGGTAGCATTTCCCTAGTCTTTATTTTTCTTTTTAATTGCTGGTTAAGTACCTTTTTTATTCTGATTTGAGTTGTCCACTTACGTATGGCAGATGTTGGTGGTCATTATGAATTTTAAAAAATGAAATAATTAAGGTTTTTAACATGAAGAAATTCGCTCTTCCGTCTCTTTTAACTCTGGCATTAACAGCAGTTTTAGCTCCAAACACTTTAGCTAACCAATCAGGTAAAGTAACTTTCAATGGCAAAGTTATTGACACAACTTGTGTTATTAAATCAGGTGATGAAAACAAAACTGTAGCATTACCAACAGTTGCAAAATCAGTATTTACAAATACAGGTGATGTAGCTGGTCAAACTCCATTTGAATTAACTATCAACGGTTGTACTAACGTAGGTTCATCAAGTGCAAGCCAAGGTGGTATCCACTGGTTAACAGACGCAAACGTTGATTTAACAACTGGTACTTTAAACAACGTTTTAACATCAAACCAAGCTTCTGGTGTTAACATTCAATTATTAGATAACACATTTGCTGCGATCAAAATCGGTTCAACTGATGACATCAGCAGTATCAAATACGTAACTTTACAAAACAACCAAGACATCACTGTACGTTTCTACGCACAATACTACGCAACTAGCGGAACTGTAACAGCTGGTGACGTACAAGCTGTAGCTAAATTCGAACTAGTTTACAAGTAAGATTACACAGTTACAACAATAGAGGGCTAGTTCTCTTAGCCCTCTTCCTTTTTTTATAGAGGTGTTATGTTAAAACGTTTTCTTGCAACTGTTTTCCTTGGAGCTTTTACCTTACAGCAAAGCTTTGCCAATGTAATCATGGCAACTCGCGTGGTGTACCCCGCTAATCAAAAAAGCGTAGTTTTTAATTTAACAGCTTCGGGAGAAACTCCCTCTTTAGTACAAGTTTGGATTGACAGTGGTGATATAAACTCAAATCCAGCAACAACCAAATCTCCTTTTGTTATCACCCCACCAATTTCTCGTGTTGACCCTGGAAAAGGGCAAACTTTAAGAATTACTTACACAGGTCAGGATTTACCAACTGATCGTGAATCGATTTTTTATCTCAATATTTTAGATATTCCGCCAAAACCAACAGGTGAGAAAGCTCCTGCTAACTATTTGCAAATTGCGATCAAGAGTCGTATTAAACTCTTTTATCGTCCAGCTTTAGATATCAGTTTATACGAAGCTTTTGCAAAAGTAGAGTGGAGTGTAAGTAAAGAGGGGAAAAAGAATTACCTTGTAGTAACCAATCCTACTCCTTACTATATTACCTATGAGCAAATTGAGATAGTGGCAGGCAACAGCACGGTAAAAGTACCGGACGCTGATATGGTAGCTCCTTTTGCAAGTGTGCGTTATGAGATCTCGCGTGCGGTAAATGCTAACGCTGAAGTACGTTGGGTAACAATTGATGATAATGGTGCTCGTCCTCAAGGAAGCAGCAAACTCAAGTAAGGCAACTTAAATTAACAGAAAAAATTTAGTTAAATCGCAAGCAGTTTATTGCGTTTAGTCAACAGTAGCTAAGGGTTACTGTTTAGGTTACAGTTAGTTTCTAACTGTTAACAGTCTAAATTCACTGCTTCTTGGCATTTAACTAAAAGGCATGAATAAAAATTATTGTATGAAGAAATTTAAAAGGTTCTCTCAAAAACCTATAAACTCTCTTTGTCTTGCCTTGCTTAGTTTGACTTTACCAGCTACCACTTATGCAAACTCTGATTATGTTGAGTTTGACGCTAGCTTTTTACAAGCTATGGGTGGAGAAAGTATCGACATTTCTCGCTTTAGTCGTGGGAACTATGTTCCTCCTGGAGACTATATTGCTGATGTAGTGTTGAATAACAAATTTCTTGGTAAAGTAGAGCTTGTATATGTTGATGACCCTGCAAACAACACGACCAAACTTTGCGCCACACCAGCACTTTTGGCAATCCTAGATTTAACCTCTGAGGCAATTAATTCTCAAGCCTTAGCAGGGGAAATCTGCCCGTCAATTGCGCAAGTAGTACCTGAAGCTAAATTTGAGTTCAACATGGCAGAATTAGAACTCAGAGTTGGCATAGCTCAGGCATATGTGCGTCAAAGACCATATGGTTATATTTCACCAGCCCGCTGGCAAACAGGGGTTCCAGTGTTGTATGCTCGTTACAACCTCAACCGTTATACAAGTAGCAATCAAGGACACAAGACAGACCAATATTATCTTGGTGTTGCTGCTGGTTTAAATGTCGGTCGTTTTAGTATCAGACACTTTGGCTCATTAGTTTGGTCTAATCGTCAAAGTAAACAATATAGTAGTTCCTATACTTATTTACAACATGATATTGCTCCTTTACGTGCGCAATTACGTTTAGGTGACTTTTATACTAACAGCGCGATAACAGATAATGTATCTTTACGTGGGGTTATGCTTTTCTCGGACGATCGTATGTTAGCCTCATCAGAGAGGGGATATGCGCCAATCATTCGTGGGATAGCAAACACCAATGCGCTAGTAACCGTAAGACAAGGGGGTAATATCCTCCGTCAGCTAACAGTCCCAGCTGGACCGTTTGCGATTACAGATCTTTTCCCAATTGCCTATAACGGTAATCTTGAAGTAGAAGTACAAGAAGCCAATGGGCAAGTGCAAAGATTTGAAGTACCTTATACAGCCACTGCGGAACTAATGCGTCCAGGCTATAGTCGTTATATGCTAGCAGCAGGGCGTTATCGTGAAGGTACGCATGTTTTTAATCAAGATATAGTCCAAGCTTCATGGCAGTACGGCTTAACCAATGACGTAACGTTAAACCTTGGTTTTAATGGAGCTAAAGGTTATCACTCTGAAGTTATTGGTACGGCAATAAACACACCAATCGGGGCTTTTGCGACGAATATGACTTTCTCGCACGCCTTACTCGATGGAGTTGTGTTTAGTGATGAAAGCAGTAAGTTCCGTGGTTATAGTTTCTCGGTGTCTTACAACACTGTAATTAAGCCAACAAATACCAATGTAACCGTAGCAGCTTATCGTTTCCTATCCAAAGAATACTTAGCTCTGTCCGACTACATTAACTTGATTAACCTTAGAAATGTGAGAATAAAACCACGTCACGATATTATTGGTAACTATCAAGCTAAGCACCAATTGCAACTGACTGTTAGTCAGCAGTTAGCCCAAAACTATGGTTACTTTTATGTACGTGGGATAATGAACTCTTACTGGGCAAATCGTGCGAAACAGTTTAACTACCAAGTGGGTTATTCAAATAACTTTAAAGGGGTTACTTATAGCGTTTCACTCTCACAAACTCGTGATAGTTACGGAACTAAAGATAGTCAACTTTATGTTACTTTCTCAGTGCCGTTAGAATTTGCTCGTAGTGGGAACAATCGTCCTTACCTAACGCAAACTATTTCGCAAAGTAGTAGTAACAACTTCTCAAGTAATACTTCATTGTATGGTACTTTAGGAGATGATGGACGTTACTCTTATAACGTTTCTTATGATCACGCAAACAACTCGAAGTATAACGCGATTAACTTAAGTAACTCTTACGTTAGTCCTTATGCAACAGTAAATGCGTCTTTTAGTAAGGACAACAAAGATAATCGTCAGTTCTCTTATGGTATTTCCGGAGCGGTAGTTGCTCATCCAAGAGGTGTAACTCTTGCTAATGACGTGAGTGATACCTTTGCAATAGTTCATGCTAAAGGTGCAACTGGGGCAAAAATTTCTGGAACCTTAGGAAACCAAATTGATATCTTTGGGAATGGTATCCTACCTTACCTCATTCCTTACGCACTAAATACTGTTGGGTTAAGGATTGACTCAATTCCAGACAATGTGGAGTTTGAGGCAACAAGTACCCAAGTTATTCCACGTGCAAATACGGCAATGTTGGTAGAGTTTGATACTACAGTAGGGAATACGGTATTCTTTGATATCACTAACGAAGGAGTTGCTCCACCTATGGGTACTTTAGTATTCAATGGTGACGGTGCCAATATCGGAGTGGTAACTCAAGGAGGACGTATCTACACCAGAGGCGTATCTAATAGTGGTCAACTAAACCTCAGTTGGGATAATAAAACTTGTAAGATTGACTATAAGCTTTCAGCAAATATAGATCCGTCTTTACCAGTAATTGTTCCGGTGAGTTGTAAATTCTAAGGGTACTTATGCAAATTTTTAAATATATCATAACTTGCTTGTTGGTAGGTTGCCTCTTGCATACACTTCCAGCTTCGGCAACGACTATCCAGTTAATTGGTAGAGTACTTGAAGATGGCAAAACCGTTAGATACGAGTCAACTGCCTATTACAATGTAAACTCTTTACTCTGTGGTAATGCTGACTATAGTTTCGAATTCCGCATTATAGACTGGCATTTCTATGTTAGTGGCGGTGGCGTCGATCAAGCAGCTGGTCAGTTCTTTACTCTAAAGAGAATTGGTTTTAACGTGACAGGACGTGGCTCTAGTCAGGATCATGTGGCAGTAGGAGATAATGCAGGTTCATATCGTTTTACTTCTAACTTTCATAAAAATGCTAATATCAAAATCTATTTTGATTTACTTTTTAATAACGATGACTACATCTTAAACGATACTGATATTACCATTCCTCCTAGCAGTCTACTACGTATGACTTCAAGTAACTGCTACATGGTACCTGCAATGAACTCTAAATTTAGTAGTTATAACCAGTCAGCGTATTTATTAAAGTCTAATTTATCTTTACGTTTAGAATCATCTAACTCTGTTAAGGTAAACCCTGATATAAAAACTTGTGCAATCGATGGGGCAACTGATCAGACAGTGCAACTTGATACAGTTTTTAAACATGAGTTAGATCGAAATACTACGGTGCAAGCAGGTAACTTTGCAATTAGGTTAAACTGTTCACAGGCTACAGCAACCCATTCGTACATAGTTTACTCGGACGGTAACAACAACGCTAATACGTCAAACTTACTTACCCTAGATAGCAGATCAACTGCCAAAGGGGTAGGAATCCAAGTAGTTGATGAAACAACTGGGGCTGCAATCAAGTTTGCTCCAATACCAACTGCACAATTTATTAAAGTAAGTCAAGTAACTAGCTTTAGCGCAGTAAATAGTGCAAATAGATATATTACGCGTAACTACACGGTTAACTATGTTAAAAATGGTACAGTAACTGCTGGAGATCTCTCGGCAAAAATGGTTTACACCTTATTGTATCGTTAAAACAAAATTTGGTTACTTAGGCTCTCTCAAGATAGAAGCAAAAGTAACTTTACAAACTCCCTTTGGGCAAAGTCCATTATAGGGTAGAAACTGAAGTGGAACTCAGACGCAAGTCTGAGTTTTTTATGTCTGGTCATAGAGGGGTTAATTTACGCCTCTCTATCTGATCTTCTGAACTATAGGGATGCTGTTGTTCTTAAAGAGGGGTTAATAAGAAATTAATAGCATGAGTTATTGTACTTCACTTACTTAGATTTACTTAGACTTACTTAAACTAAAACTTCTCTTAACCTACTTATCTAGGTAAATTTGAGATTTTTATATGATTAAGTTGGCTGTAATTAAAATTTTATTTGCTTAGCTTTAGTTCAGTGCACTTTTGCTTGTTTAAGTTAGTTGTTGTTAAAACTCTGTGCAGTTAAAAGTGTTGTGAATTAGTTTTTGTAAGGATAAATAGCTTAAAGTGCTCGATTTTATTGCTAAATTATGAGCTAGCTTGTAGGTTTATTTTGCTAAAAAGCTTAGTTTGCAAAATAAAAAAATCCATTTATTTTCCTTTAATTTGCAATTAAAAGTGAGTAACAACTACCCTATTACCACTTACCTCTTGGGGTTATTAGCATTTTTGCATAAATTTTTGACCAGAATTTTGCTCTAATAAACAATAAGTTACGTAAAAAGTCGGGGGGGGGTAAAATTTCTTAGGTGTAAAAATTGTCTAATTTTGTGATTTAATAAGTACATCAATCTAATAGACCTTTAATTCTAAAGCACTTATTTGCACTTAAAAAAATTAAAGGTTATAAACTTAATAAGCGATTATTAAATTGCTAATTTTGCAAAGCAACGTCTCATAAATCAGTTTTTACTGGTCAAGTTGTTTTGCTCTTTTTAAGAAGAAATAAGATTAAAAAATTAAGCGATTTAGAGAACAGCTTGTTGACCGTTAAATTAAGTAAACTAAGCTTTATCCAAAAAAATAAACTTTGAAAAACCTGATTTAGATCGGTTAGTTAGCATAACTAGCAAAATCCTAGTTTAACTAGCGATTTTAAATACTTTTTGTATTTAAATTTACATATCTACAAATAAATATATAACCTAACTTATTTAGACAAGTTACGTTAATCGTTCATTTATCTCCTGCAAGACTTTAAGACTGAAGACTTTAATTTAAATTAAAGTTAACTTTTAACTGCGTTAAAAGTTAACAAGAAAGTAAATAATGCAAATAAAGTAAATAACGTCAATAAAGTGAATACGTCTTAAAGTTCTCAAGTAAGAAGTACATTCGATATTCGATATTAACAATAGCGACAATTGAATGTTAAGTCTAATCTCCGGTTGGACGGTTTAAGCATACTAAACATACTAAGCATACTCAAGTAAGCCAAGTACCCAAAAAGTATTTATCCAAGTACACTAAATTCTTTGACCAAGACCAAGATTAAACTCCCACGATATTAGCCAAAAATATCGTTTCTCTTCTCAACTTCCTCCATTCTAGTATTGACCAAATACTATCTGCATGAGACCATAATGACGAGATTATACGTAATAGCGTACGCTGTAATTCTGTCTTTATAAGTCGACTATAAGCCCACGTATATACCTTTCCTTTCTCAAAAGTATCTACTTTTCTCTTATATTCTTATCTAGAGTTTTTATGTTTATCCTTTAGTTAGTTTATGTAACAAGCTAAGTTAAACCCTTTGCCTCCATTTTGCCTCGTTCTTCCCAAATTATTTTTTAAATTCTCCGCTACTATCTAATTTTTTCTCTTATTTTTCATCTTAATTCTAAGTTATTTCATTAGGTTGTAATTATCTATACCTACAAGTCTATGTGGGTCTCTATTAATTAGTAATGAATAAAAAAAGGTTTAACATGAAAAAATTAGCACTGGCGTCTGCTTTGGCTTTAACTCTATTAGCTCCAAGCGCGTTTGCAAACACTGCGGTTCAATCTGGTAAAGTAACTTTTAGTGGTAAAGTTATTGATACAACTTGTTATGTAAAAACAGATGATCAAAACAAAACTGTAACTTTACCAAGCGTTGCAAAATCTGCTTTCACTAAGAAAGGTGACGTTGCTGGTCAAACAGCTTTTGAAATTACAATTACTGGTTGTACAAATGTAGCTACAGGTAGTAACCAAGGAGGCGTTCACTGGTTAGTTGATGCAAATGTAGATGTAACAACAGGCACATTAAAAAATACATTAACATCAGGTCAAGCAACTAATGTAAATCTTCAGTTAGTGGATGCTAATTTAAAAACTATTAAGATCGGTGCTACAGATGATGTAAGCAACATTAATTATGTTGCCTTACAAAATAATCAAGATAAAACTGTACGTTTCTATGCGCAGTATTATGCAACAGATACAGGTGTAACTGCTGGCGACGTACAAGCTATCGCTAAGTTCGAATTAGTGTACAAGTAAAGACATAGTTTTAAGTTAGGGCTGGGCTTTGTTATTCTCAGCCCTTTTCTTGTGATGAGGTGTTTATGTTTAAACGTATCCTAGCTACCGCGTTACTTGGAGCCTTTACTTTACAGCAAAGCCTAGCCAATGTAATCATGGCGACTCGCGTGATTTACCCTGCTAACCAAAAAAGCGTTGCTTTTAGTTTAACAGCTTCAGACGACAGTCCATCTTTAGTGCAAGTATGGATTGATAGTGGTGATCCGAACTCTAGTCCAGCAACAACCAAAGCCCCATTTGTAATTACGCCACCAATTTCTCGTGTTGATCCAGGTAAAGGTCAAACTCTAAGAATTACCTACACAGGTCAGGCGTTACCTGCAGATAGAGAATCTATTTTCTATCTCAATGTTTTAGATATTCCCCCAAAACCATCAGGAGAAAATGCTCCGGTGAATTATTTGCAAGTTGCAATTAAGAGCCGTATTAAGCTTTTTTATCGTCCTGCGCTAGATATAAGCCTCTACGATGCTTTTACCAAAGTAGAGTTTAGCTTAATCACAGAAAAGAATAAAAACTATCTTGTAGTGAATAACCCAACTCCTTACTACATTACTTATGACCAAATTGAGTTAATGGTAGGTAAAAATGCCGTGGCTGTGCCAGAGGCAGATATGGTTGCCCCATTTTCAACTGTGCGCTATGCCTTACCGCGTGCGGTAAGCCCAAGCGCTCAAGTACAATGGACTACCATTGATGACAATGGTGGACGTCCAAAAGGAGTTACTCCTTTAAAGTAATGGCTGTAATGTCTGGTTATTCCTACAAAAATAACTAATGGTTTGTAGAGAGTAAAGAGAGGTTAAAGAGAGACTTTGAGCTTTTTAGATCAGTAAGGTTGCTTAGGTCTTTAGAACAGTGAGGTCGCTTAGGTCTTTAGATCAGTTAGAGCTCTGGGTTCTTTTAGGTTTCCATACCTTAGCTTTATCTAGGTTTCTATGGTCTCAGCCTTATCCCTATCTTGTTCTTTCTCTCGCAAACAAGATCATTTTTCCCTATGAAAAGATTTAAGAGATTAGCACTTGGATCAATAAATTCTCTTTGTCTTGCCTGCTTAAGTGCGACATCATCGCTAGCTTTGGCAAACTCGCCTTATGTGGAGTTTGATGCTAACTTCTTGCTAGCTACTGGAGGAGAGAATATTGACATCTCTCGCTTTAGTCGTGGGAACTACATTCCTCCAGGTGAGTATATTGCTGATGTCACTTTAAACAATGTCTACCTTGGTAAGGTAGAGCTGGTATATGTCGATGACCCAGAAAACAATACTACCAAACTTTGTGCTACTCCAACTCTACTTGCTATCTTGGATTTGACACCCGAAGCTATAGATTCACAATTGCTAGCTTCTACAATCTGTCCGTCCATTGCGCAAGTAGTACCAGAAGCCAAGTTTGAGTTTGATATGGCAGAGCTTGACTTGCAAGTGGGTATTGCCCAAGCCTATGTTAAGCAACGTCCTTTTGGTTACATCGCACCAGCACGTTGGCAAACAGGGGTTCCTGTGCTATACACTCGTTACAATATCAATCGTTATATGAGTAACAGTAAAGGTTTTAGTTCCAGTCAATACTACCTTGGTGTTGACGCGGGCTTAAACCTTGGACGATTTAGTATTCGTCATTTTGGTTCTCTGGTATGGTCAAAGCGCCATGGGAGAGAATATGCAAGTTCTTATACTTACTTGCAACATGATATTGCCCCAATTCGTGGACAAATCCGTTTAGGTGACTTCATTACCAACAGTAGTATTAGTGACAATATTAGCCTACGCGGAGCGATGGTATTTTCCGATGATCGTATGCTAGCTAACTCTGAAAGAGGTTATGCTCCGATCATTCGAGGCATTGCTAATAGCAATGCTTTAGTTACCGTTAGTCAAAATGGTAACATTCTCCGTCAAATGACAGTTCCACCTGGTCCTTTTGCTATTTCCGACCTCTTCCCGATTGCCTACAATGGTAATCTTGAGGTTGAAGTCAAAGAAGCCAATGGGCAAGTACAAAGATTTGTCGTACCTTATACAGCTACAGCCGAGCTTATGCGCCCTGGCTATAGCCGTTATATGCTGGCAGCTGGACGTTATCGCGAAGGCTCCAAGGTATTTAACAATGAAGTGGTGCAAGCTTCATGGCAGTATGGTTTAACTAACAACATTACTCTTAATTTAGCTTTTAATGGTACCAAAGGGTATCATTCGGAGGTAATAGGTACGGCATTTAATACTCCAATTGGGGCTTTTGCTACCAATGTTACTTTCTCGCATGCCTTGCTAAATGGTTTGGTGTTCAGTGATGAAAGTGGTAAGTTCCGTGGGTATAGTTTTTCCGTATCTTACAATACTGTTATTAAGCCAACAAATACCAACGTAACTGTAGCAGCTTACCGCTTTCTCTCCAAAGAGTACTTAGGTTTACAAGACTATATTAATCTAGATAATTTAAAGAATCAGTTTATCAAACCACGTGATCGTATTATTGGGCATTACCAAGCTAAGCACCAGTTGCAACTCACAGTTAGCCAACAGCTAGCTAAAGGCTATGGCTACTTTTACGTCCGAGGCATAATGAATACTTACTGGATAAAGCGCTCCAAGCAGTTTAACTACCAAGTAGGTTATTCGAATAGTTACCGCGGGGTTAACTATAGTATTTCCCTTTCACAAATCCGTGATAGCTTTGGATTTAAAGACAGTCAGGTATATCTCACTCTGTCTTTACCGCTTGATTTTGCTGCTAAGGGCAATAACCGTCCTTACCTAAGCCAAACTCTGTCGCAAAGTAGTCGTAATAACTTTAGTAGTAATACTTCTATTTCTGGGTCGTTAGGTAAAGACGGACGTTATTCTTATAACGTCTCTTATGACCATAGCAACAACTCACAGTACAATGCGGTTAGTCTAAGCAATACTTACGTCAGCCCTTACGCTACTTTAAATGCTTCTTTTAGTAAAGATAACAAAGACAACCGTCAGTTATCTTACGGTATGTCTGGCGCAATTGTTGCCCATCCAAAAGGTGTTACCTTAGCCAACGATTTAAGTGAAACCTTTGCCATAGTGCACGCTAAAGGTGCCAAAGGAGCACAAATTGACGGAACTATTGGTAACCAAATTGACCGTTTTGGTAATGGGATTGTGCCGTATTTAAACCCATATGCTTTAAATACGGTGGGGTTAAACATTGATAGTATTCCAGACAATGTAGAGTTTGCAGCTACAAGTATGCAAGTTATTCCACGTGCGAATACGGCAATGTTAGTTGAGTTTGATACTACCATTGGCAATACTGTTTTCTTTGATATTACCAATAGCGATATGTTACCTCCACCTATGGGAACCTTAGTGTTTAATGGTGCAGGAGAGCATGTCGGAGTGGTAACTCAAGGAGGACGTATATACACTCGTGGAGTTTCAAGCTCTGGGGAGTTAAACCTCAGCTGGGGCGAGCAAAGCTGTAAGATTGACTATAAGCTTAGCAGCAATATAGATAGTAATTTACCGGTAATTGTTCCGGTTAGTTGTAAATTCTAAGGATATTTATGCAAATTGTAAAATACCTTTGTACTAGCTTACTAGCTGGTAGTCTCTTGCATTACATCCCAGCACATGCTAATACCGTAGTACAGTTTACTGGTAAGCTCAATGCTGATGGTAAAACGGTGAACTATGAATCGGTGAGCTACTACGACATTAACTCGTTTCTTTGTGGAAATGTAGACTACGATAACTATCGTTATCGTATCGTAGACTGGCGTTTTTCAGTTTCACCTAACTCTGCTGAAACTAGTCGCTACCTTAAACTAAAGAGAGTTTACTTCCGTGTGCAAAGAGCTGCGGGTACAGGCTACAACCTTTACCCTGTGAGTGATGGCGGTGGTGCTCTACGTGTAACCCAGAACTTTTACTATCAAGATAGAATCAAAATCTATTTTGATTTGGAGTTTGATGAGAACTTTCTCTTTAACGGTGGGGATATAACCATCCCTGCCAATAGTTTACTGCGTACGACTGCAAGTAACTGTTTCTATGTCCAAAGAGATAATACTTCTCTTTCAACTGTTAACCAAAATATCTTCCGTGGAGGTCCGGCTAACTTCCAAATGGTATTTAGATCAAGTAACGCCGTTACTTTAAACTTCACGGAAAAAACTTGTCGTGTTGGTGGACAAGCTAATCAAACCGTACAGCTTGATACAGTTCTTAAATCAACTCTTGATTCCAAACGTACAGTTAAAGGTGGAGATTTTACAATCAGAATTAACTGTTTACAAGCTACAGTTGCTAATGCTTACGTTATCTACACTGATAGTAACACTCCAAGCAATACTTCGCAAACCCTATCCTTAAGCCGTGCTTCCACGGCTAAAGGAGTACGTTTGCAGATAGTTGATAACTCGACTGGACAAGCGATTAAGTTTGCCAACCAACCAAGTTTTAATTTTATTGGTTTAAACGACGCAACGCTGTTTACGGCTGCTAATGGTACTCGTCGTGTAATTGATCGTAGTTATACGGTTAATTATGTAAAAAACGGTAATGTTAGTGCTGGAACAGTTAATGCGCAAATGATTTATTCTTTTTACTACCGTTAGCTACAGAGTACTATTGAGGTACCATTTAAGTACTAGTTAGTTGCTCGTTAAGTATCTATGAGTTATCTTTTGGTAGGTACGCTACGATAATAGGGTGCTGGTTAGGTGCTCATAATAAAGGGTACTTATAGGTATGCTTAGGTAAAACGTACTACTTAAGTGTAATAAGGTAAAAAGTAAAACAAATACCAAGCATTGTGGTTAGAGAGTAAATTAGAGGGGATAAATTAGTTAAGTAGGTGAAGAAGATCAGGCTTAGCAAGCGTTGATGAGATGTAGAGGGGTTAATTTTTTAAAGTCTTAGATATGCTAAGACTAACAAAAGAGAACAAACCTCTTTACATTCTCTACATGCCCCGTTTTCTACTTTAACATCTGCGCAGTTTATTTCTTAGGCAATAACCAAGTGAAAATGCAACAGTGAAACTCAGGTTTTTAAGACCTGAGTTTTTTTCTGTTTTGTTTGTGCCTGTACTCGTGGTGCTACTCTTGTCTTTTGTGCTCTGAGGTTCTACTCTTGTCTCTTGTGCTGTGTTACTTTTGTTTCTGTGCTCCTAAGTGCTCTTCTTGTGTTCTTCTTGTATTCTTCTTGTGTTCTTCTTGTATTCTTCTTGTGTTCTTCTTGTGTTCTTCTTGTGTTCTTCTTGTGTTCTTAGGTGCTTTTAGTAGGGATTCCCGAAATTGATCATTTTCTTCTAAATAAATTACTAAATAACATTAGGTTATCTCGATTTCTAGCAGGGCATACTACCCTTCTTTAAATCGATTGTTGACTTAATCTAAAGGTAAGAAATTTAATAATATTTAATCATTAGCTTCTTCTTTGTTCGGGAATCCCTATTTTAGGTGCTCTTAGGTGCTCTTAGTAGAAACAAAAATATGGCTCCCAATTGCTTGGGAGCCATATAAGTATTTTTACGTTTATTATAGTAGTTAGTTTAACTAGTTAAGCAGTAACTTACTAACTACTTGCTTTTGTTACCTTTGTTGTTGCTAGGGTAAACTTTACGTAAGTAAGCAAAGTAAGGATACCAATCAGTAGTTTCAAGTAAATCCAAGCTTTGTTCACGTGCCAGAGCAAGAGAGTTACAGATTTCACTTGCTTGGTGATTGTGGGCTAAGTAAATAAACTCAGCTGGGAATGGATTTTTATTACGATTGTCTTTGTCCCAAGCTTTTACTTGCTCTTTATCTGCTACAAGGTAGAGGTAAGGAGCTTTAGTTAAGCTTGGATCACTAGCAACCACTGCTTCAAATAAGCGTTGATCAGCAACCAGCATAACTTTGAGCTCGGTGAACTTGTAGTAGAGATGTTTAAAGAGCTCTACCAGATCACACAGCGGTAGTTGCTGGTGCTCTTGGTTTACCTTGCTTAAATTATGCATAAGCACTTGAGCAGTTAAGTGGTAACTTTGACTAAGGTCTTTGAGGTTAAACTTCCAGTAAGGTTTTAACCCTGTTGCTTGGTAAATTTCAGTTAAGCTAACTTCACCTTGTTGGTTAAACTTAGCTAACAGAGCTTTAAGATCAGGATTTACTTTACCAAGATTAAAGGTGTTGCCTCTAATACGTTGTAAGTACTTACTGTTGTTATTACCTATAGTAACCTTATCTACCGGTAATGGGAACTGATAGTGTTGTGAAGTTACTGTTCCTAAAGTAATTAGTTCTTCACTGGTTGGTTCCCCTTTCCATCCTAAAGTTGGTGCTAAACTTTGCTTATCAAACGCAAACTCTTGATAAGTTTCACTTGGATAAGCAAGACTTGCTTGGCGTTCACGCTCTAGGCTGTCAAAGTCCACATCGTCAAAGCAGTCATTGTCAAAGTCATCTTTGTTAACCTTGCCATTAACGTTTGTATTTACGCTAGCGTTTGCGTCAACGTCAATGATTGTACGTGTGCTTTGCTCATGCTCTGCTTGTCCAAAGAGCTCTTGCACTTGTGCCGGAGTTAATCTGCTTAAGTTCGGCACAGCTTCTTGATTACGATGCTCTTGCATTTTGAACACAGTGTTGAGAGTATCAAACTGGGCTTTAACTTCAGCTTTGTAATCTTGTGCCAGTTCTTCTTGAGCTAAGTCTTGGAGAAGTTTTTCGCGGTAGAAGTATACCGGAGTTAGACGCGAATAGTCTACGCCGATGTGGTGGAAGTTTAATTCACGTTCATAGGCGATATAAGACTTGTCGGTATTTTCCTGGTATAAACCAGCTAATTCCAGTTTGTGGTGGATCTTAGCTAGTTGTTCTCCGCTTAAAGTATCTAGACTTTGCTGGAAGAGTAACCAGTGTAAACGATCATTAACTAAGTCCTGACTTCTTGGTGGCGCAATTACCGGTGCTTGCGTTACTTCGCGACTAATAAAGTCGCGTAACTTGTCACTTTCAAATTGCACTGAATAGAACGGAGCTTTAGTTAAGGTTACACGCCAGTGTGATAAAGATTCAAATGGTAGAGTAACTAAAGAGGTTACCGCTGGCGGTAAGTCTTTATACTCTTGTAATGCATCGCTTTGTTGCATTACCGCATTGAATACTTTTTGTACCATTAATTGCGCATGTGCTTTAAAGGTAGCAATAAGTTCGCTATGATCACGTCCCATAAAGCTACTTTCTTCGCTAGTTGCGTACACTAAGTGAAGTGGACGGCTAGGTAAGTACACTGCTTGTTCAAGTTGAGTACTTGCATTAATGCGAATTAAGTTACGGGCAATTTCACGCTCGGCATAAGTGCGACTTAACAGCAGTTTAAATAGTTCACGACCATAAGATTTAAACAGTGACGTTGGTGTTAAATCTTGGGCATAACTAGTTACTGGTGAATAGTCGAACTTAATTGGCAATGGACGACCTTTTTTGCCATGAATTACAAACTCATGATCTTGGTACCAAAGTTTTTGTAAACTACCAATTTGTGGAACATTTAACATTAATGGCCAGCTTGGATCAGGCAGTTTAATGTTATGCACTGCAAAAGGCATATACAGAGGTAAACGATAGAAACGCGGTAGCGTATCGTTTTGCTCCAAGAGGGTCATCTTGTTCATTGCCAACCAGTAGAGGTTATACGCCCCTAGCGCTGGTTGATAAGCAAAGCCAGCTTTGTGCATGAAAGTATTGTACTCTGGTACAGTGCGTGGCAATCTATCTTGTGGTGTAAATGGATAGATAAAGTCATGCACTAAAGCCGCTTCCAAGAGCTTAGCTGGTAAAAACTCATTTGGCACTGGCACAATATGCTCTGAAGCTTCGAATTTTTGTTGTTCAAGGGCTTCTGGAGCAAGAATAACATAAGGCTGTTGGGTTTGTGTTTCTAGCTCAAAGTAGATATCTTTACCACGACGCGTTAGATAACGATCACCACGCAGTACTCCTTTAAATAACAGGTAACCCGGATCTAGAGTAAGCGTAATTGAACGTGAAGTCATAGCATCACGATTTACACTTTGATAGTTGTACGCTAAATGATAGTAAGCATTGTTGAGGTGTTGGTTAACTTCAACAAGGCTAGCGTTGTTTTGACTAACAATGTGCTCTTCTTGATCAAGGCTATAACCAAGGTATGTAGCAAATGCTTGCTGATCTGGCGAAGTGAGTACATGCGCAGTATGCGCGTAGGCACGGAGTAAGTGCTCTGGGATAGTGTACTCGAGACTTAACCAAGCAGCGCGGTTGAGTTTAAGATCACGACGAGCAAACTCAAGCGCTTTATTTAGCTGTTGCTCCATTAACTCAAGGTTATAGAGAGGTGTCGCTAATAACTGTGGCATGATCTTGAAGTAGAGATACGCCACAAAGTTATTGGCAAAACCTTGCTCAATACTTGCTTTGTTTAATAAGCCTGTAGTTAACGGAGAACTTGCGAGAATTTTTTCAAGCTCGTGCTCTTTTAACCCCACCTGTTGCCAGAGGTATAGTAGTTGCGCTTTAGCGCTATTGAGATCAAGTTCTCCGGTTAGGGTCGGAACTTTAAACTCATCTTGCCCTTTATTTGGGTTAAAGATGTTAAAGCGACTAAATAAACCATCTACTAAAGCATCCTCACCCTGGTAACCCACAGCCGGACGATACAGATTTGGCGAGTCAGCAAACACCGCACTTGGGTGCTGACTAAAGAGACGTAAAGCTAAACCTGTGTCTGCTTTAGTTTGCAACTGCTTAATTAAAGCTTGACGCCATTGTAAGGCATACTCGGTGGTAGTTTTACCCGGAGCGAACATACTTTGCGTTAAAGACTGCTCAAGTTGGAACTTAGCAGAGTTGAGTAGTTGACGCGTTTGTTTGCCGAGTACTTTGCTAAGGTTGCGCCATAAGGCTGGTGCATTTGCTAGGGCAAATTGCTCATAACTTGGGTGGGCAAGTAACTCTTTAGAGGCTGGAGCAAAGTTTGTAAAACTGAGCTCTTTGCTTGCCTCTCTACTAGTACTTGCTTCCTTGTTTGCCTCTTTGCTACTAACTTTAGTTAGCTTACTAGCTGCGCGCATGGAAATTAGCGGGTAACTTGCACTTGGTGCTAGTTTAACCCCACCACTTAGGTAAGCACTAAAGCCAGCTACGTCTTTGATCTCTAGACCTTTGGCTTGTTCAAGGGCTACCGAGCTATCTGGGTTTAAGAAAGTTCCAGCTTGCTCTTGGGCTTTTAAGTTAGCATCTTGCTTACTTGCAAGGTTAGCTTGCCATAAAGCTGCGCCGTCTAAGTTCGCAATAATCGTTTGCGCGACTTCTACTTGCTCTGCCGTTAAGTCTTTTACCAGACTTGCGAGCTTGTGTGGTACACCTTTGTCGGTTAGAGTTAGTAACCAAGTTAAGTTGTGCTCTTGGGCTAACTCTTGAACTTGCGCTTGGTTTAAGCTCACTTGCTCGCGGTAAGCGAGAATACGACCGCGCTCAAGCATGCTTGCCATGCCTTTTTCATCAAACTCGGCAAGGGTTGCTAGCGCTTGCTCAAGCTCAAGATCCGGCATAATGCGCGGAAGCATTTGTCCGAGGCTTACTTGGTAGCGTTTGAGCTCTTTACTTGAGAGCTCGTAAGCTTCTTGTACTGCTGGTTCAAGCGCTTTTAAGAACAGAGATAAGTTGATCTTATCTAAGTTAGTTTGGATAAAGTCAAGGTTATCTTGTCCAAGTAAGTGGTAGATAAACCAAAGTTCAAGGGTACTTGGATTAACTGCATAAGTTAAAAGTTTAGAAGCGCTGTTGTATTGTTTAAGAGCTTCTTGGTAATCTTGCGCAGTTAAAGGTACACGCCATTTTTGTAATGGTGACTCTAAGTCCTTTTCTAATTGCGTTGCTTGATGGGCAACAGGAATTGGTACTAAGACCAAGTTACCTTCACGTGCACTATATTGCTCCCCAAGTTTTGGTAAAGCAAAAGCTTCTCTTACGCGTTCACTAATAAAACTTAGTTTGTCATCTAACTCTTGTCCTAGACTAGTGAAAAAGCCATCAGTTGAGGTTTTACTAGAGAGGAACACACTGTTAGTTAGAGTTAAATCTAAGTGTAAACGCTCGTAGAACTCTTCTAAGTGCTGGTAGTTAGTGAAAACATCAGAGGCATTGCGTACTAGCGGTAAAGGCTCGTAAGCAAATAACTCGATATTGTTACGATGCTCAAGCATGTTCATTAATGGATCAGCATCGTAAGTGTACACTTGTGGATCAAGGGTTGCTGAAGCAATATACTGCCAGCTATTAGTTGGCAGGTTATAGCTTTGCAATACTGCCTTGCTCTTAAAGCGACGTTTGAGATCAGGTTGAGCTTGCTCAAGCTTATCCAGACGACTAGTTTTGTTTGCCAGAGTTTTGGCTTTAAACTTGCTTGCTTTGCTGGTAGTAACTTCTTGAGCAAAGACATCAAGATACAGAGGCGTTAACTCTGGTAATAAAGTCGCTAGATGTGGCTCTACTTTTAAAGCTTGGTTAATGTTCTCGAGGGTTACACGGACAAAGTAGCTAACATTACCAGGGTGAGCTTCTTGACGGAACTCATATAACGACATGTTGAGAGAAACATAACGTGTACGGTTATACAGAGTTTTCATTAAGAGGCTTTCGTAGCTTTGACGTACAGGTAGAGAGCGGTAAATCTCAAGAAGTTGCTGATGAGTAACTGCTTGGAGTTGGTAAGCATTTCCTGTACGTAAGTACGGATACTCAATGCTATTTAACGCATTAGTACTTATGTTGTATGCGGTAAAACCTAAAGCATTGTAACTAAGCACATGCGTTTGACGTTTGAGACGATTTTTTGCACGGAAAAAGTCCCAAGTTAAGTCTGAACGAGTTTCAAGCCACAGATCAAGCGGACGACGAGCGAAGTTAACTTGAGTAAGAGCAAGTTTGTCCTCCATGCTTGGATAAGGTAAGCTCTCTTCGCGCTCCATTTCCTTGATAAGGTCATGAGCAGGATCTGCTACAGTTGCAACCTTATCGTCATTTGCTTGGCTATTAGATACTTGGCTATGAGATGCTTGGGTATTAGTGTTAGAGCTGTCTATTTCGTCTGCTTCTACTTCTCTCTCCACTTCTTCAACTGCCGAAGCTTCACCGCTTCTCTTCAGAGCCAGAGCTTCTTCAAAAGCTTTTCTGAGGAATTCGAATTCTTCAGGAGAGATTGCTAGCTCTTCAGCCTCATCATCTTCCTCATCATCTTCCTCATCATCTTCCCCATTTACATGAGCAGCAAAGCTTGCTGGTGCTTTACTTTTATCCGCAGGCTCTGCAGGAGCTTTAGTAAAGCTTTCAAGAGAACGCATGTGCGCTTTACTTGCAACTTCTTCAGTCGCTTCTTCAGAAAGACCAAGATAGTCACTTTCTTGTACTCCAGGAAGGATAGCTCGCACTACTTCAGGATCGGTACTCATGGCAAAAGCAGTAATTAACTGTACTCCCGGCACGATATTTGCCGTTAGTTTAGGTTCTATGCTCTGCTTTCTAGCTTTGGCAATCTCGTCCTTATCAAAGATTTCCTCGAGTTGCTCTGGGAACATAAACATGTTCTCAATAGATTCTAGATCTACACCAAACTCTTCGATAATCTTGGTTAAAAGCAGTTTGCTTTTATCTGCCGTTAAGTAATTGTCCGGATTGAGATCATTACCATGCTCATCTTTAAAACCGTGCATAAAGAGGAGATGGTAGAAAGCTTCCATTCTCTCTTCTTCGGTTACTAGTTGAGTAAAGCTATTGTCGTTAATGCTAGTATGCACCCCAACTTCTGGAGTAAAGCTAGCTCCGTCATCAAGGTTATATACTTGCTCTTTGTCAGCTTTACTTTTAGCTTTGCTTGCTTTTTTCTTGCTAGCTGAAGTTGTGCTTTCCTCTGAAGTTTTTGCAACTTGATCTTTGCTAGAGGTAGAAGTAGCGTCAGAGCTTGCTTTATCGCTAGATGTTTGACTATCAGCTTGGCTAGTTGCAAGAATTTGCCACGCATTGGTTCCTTGGTTAAGCTGCGGAGGCGCAATTAACGTAGGGTTAAAGTCATCAGCTCCGTTTTGGTTTTGAGCTTGACCTTGAGCTTGCTTAGTAGAGCTACCCTTACCTGCTTGTCCTAAAGCTGAGCTCTCTTTTTGTCCTTCGAGGGCAAAAAGAGACGCAAGGGCTTCTAAAGCACCGATTTCGATTGCTTCTTCTGTAGGAACAAACTGCGCATGTTGGGCGTCCTTAACAAGGAACTCTGGCACGAGGTATTTTGCCATGCTCGCATTTACGAGAACTGTACGATAGATAATTTGCTCGTAAGCTAGTGGGGTCGTATCTTCTAAGTGCACCGGTAAGTTAGTTGGTGTCACCGTATGGTCAGCCTGCATGAGGCGGTACTTTTCAAGAAGAATACGTTGTTTTGCACTAACAGTTAAGGCAACTGGCGCTGCTGGGTTTAAGTAAGAGTAAGAGCTACGTAAACTTGGGTGGTTATACTCCCCAAATAAACGTCCATACACAGCCACCATAAATGGGTTTACTAGGTAGTATGGTTGATCAAACTTCCCAGTAGCTACTAAACTCGAGTCATAGTGACTCTCAAACATTTGTGAGAGACTAAAAGAGTTACTACGTCTTTTTACTTGCTCTGGGTCAAGATTGCTAATTGATCTTACACCTAGAGGAGCAATCCAGTTGAGATAGTGCTGATACTCCATCATGCGCACTAAGTTATTGCTGCGCTCTTGTTTTTTAGCACTCTCAAGGGCTTTATGGTAAAGGGTTGGAATAGCGTCCGCTTGGTAGTGCTCAAGGTTTGCGGTTAAATTTTGGGCAAACTTAGCTAGCACCTCGGCGTAGGCAATACGCTGGGCGCGGGTTTTGTCTTTAGGAGACAGCGCGCGTTTAAGTTGACTAAGCTCTTTGCTTACTTGCTTATGAGCAAGTTGGAGTTGCTCTTGGAGTTGACCATAAGCTTGGGCATTTAACCATGCTGAATAAGGTGTTTGACTATAGTTAGTAAACGGAAAAACTTCAGCTACAACTGCAGGGATTTCTTTATAATTACTTACTAATGGATTTTTTAACGTTGCGAGCTCCATAAAGTAGAGGTAAGAAGCAAGATCTTTGAATGCAGTGTTTTTCTGTTCTATCCCCATGAGGTAAACATCGTTTTCTTTTAACCCCGTATGTGAGAGGTAAGAAGCAATGCTTGCTGCGCCTTTGTCTTGCAACTCTTTATAAAAGAGTTGAGAGACTGCTTCATTGCCTCCACTGCGTAGTGGGTAAAAAGAATAGTAGAAGCGATCTTTCGCCAGTGCTTTCGCAAGAATTTTTTTTGCTTCAGGATTACTTTCCTCAATAAACTGTACTTGGCTTCTTTGCTCCCAACTTTGGTTATGGGCAAAGTTTTTAGTTACAGATTTATAGTTTAAGTAGAGGTCAAGGTCAGCGTTAAAGAGCTTAGGGGCAACCGCTGGATTTGGTTGAGCAGGGGTATCTGTTGGTGAAGCAAGCGCGGGGATCTTGGCAATGTTATTTGCATTACGCGCTGGGTAGTTTTGGTAAAGTTCCTCGTAAACTAAACGATAGACACTAAAGTTATATAAAGCGTCTTTTAAGTTAGGGAAAGGGATAACTTTACGGGTTGCTTCTTTAAACAGAGGTAGGTTACCCATTAGTTTGGTGTCAAAAACTTCCTGCGGAAATAGGGGATTTGCCGAGTAGTTTAACTCTGGGTTACTGCGATATCTATCTATCCCCATTTCACTAAGAAATGGCATAGAGTGCAGACGCCAGTTAGCAATGCTTTGATAGGTATAAGCATGCTTAAAATCATGTAAGTCTATGCGTGGAGATAACTCTTCCTGCAAGTGCTGGAAAGAGTTCTCTCCATGAAAAGCATAGACTTGTAATGGTTGTCTTTTGTCCTTTGTCATAAACAATTAATCAATAAATATTCTTGGCTTCAAAGGGATTTTTAAGCCTTACTATATTTTAACAATTTTTTATAAAAAAAAGAGTACCAAATTAGGTACTCTATAAGTTTTCCGGATCAATAAATGCAAATGTAAAACGGTTAATTGCTTTGCCTTCTTTAAAGGCTTCTTGTACAAGTAAAGCTACGGATGCACGACTTTGTGGTTGCGTGCAAAGGGCAATAGCTTTTTCCATACGTTCTTGCAAATCTTGAGGATTGCAAGTTTGTACACGAAGAGGTTCTTGGGTGTTAGTGCCTGTGCTTGCATTGGCATTAGTATCTGCACCAGTAGTTACACCTGAACCTGCATTTGCACTTGCACCTGTATTTTGTGCAGAAGCAACCTCTGGAGGATTAGTTTGAGAGCTTGCTTGCGCATTAGTTTGTGAACTAGCTTGCGAAGTTGTTGCACTCTTGCTCTTTGGACAAGTTGCTTGGGCACTTTCTTGCTCTAGGTCATCTTGGGCAGTTTCTTGCCAAGCGCGAAGCGCTTGCTCTTGACGAGCTTGTTGCTTATCCAAATCTGCTTGACTTAACCAGTCCGCCATAGAAATGCCATAAAAGCTTGAGTTGTTTTCTTGCGGATCAAGCACAAAAAAGTCTTGATTTAGGAGCTGTAACTTATCCCAAGTGGTTAGGGCTTGCTCTTGTTCTTTAACCCCACGTAGGTTGTTACTTGCAGTAAAAGTACGAATTTTACCCACCGGAATTGGGTAAAGAGAATCTACTTCACTGTAAGCCTCACGGTCTCGCATTTTTGCCAGATTACCAAAATCAATAAACTCATGGATATTTTGGTAAGAATGGATTTGCGGTGCTCTTTGTCCATAAGCTTGTGACCAATTGAGCATACGCTGGCGATGGATATGACCGTAGATCATGAGGTTAGCTTGGCTCATATGCGCTAAGTAAGCAGTGTAGTTTAACTCTATGTCAGCCATATCTAGGGTACTTGCTTGCCCTAGAGAAGCTTGCTCTTGGTTGCTTAGGCTTGCAGAATTACTAGAGTTGTTAGCGTTAATTGTAGCTGTTAACAGCTCTTCTTGCTGTTTACGTTTAGCTTTCGAAGCTTGTGAGATACGATTAGCGATTGCTTTTACTAAAAAAGTAGGAATGATCTTTTCGATAAAGCGAACAAAACCAGAACGGACAACACGGCGATATCTTTGGTAAGCTTCGTCAGCTAAACAAAGGTTATCTCCATGACAGAGCCAGAGGCGTAAGCCCTCTGGGTCTTGCGCTTGATCTAAAGTTTTACTCTTGTATCTTAGTTCATTAAGTAAGCTATCACGATTTGTAAAGGTATAGTTACTTAGAGTTGCAACTTGAGGATCAAGTTGGGTAAAAGTTGCAAGAGTTGCTTTGTCTCCCTCTTGGTTAATAGAGAAGTCGATTAAAGTATTTTCTGGTAAGTAAATAGCACCTATGGCTTTACAAAATTTCTTCCCGAGTAAGAAATCACGGTTACCTACCATAAAGAAGATCTCGCCTCCAGCTTCTTTAAACGCCAGAAGTTTAGCTTGGATAGGTTTAAACCAGTCAGGAATAAAATCCCCAATCCCTAGTGCTAAAAAATCCCCAAGGATAAAGAGACGAATGTGTGCTTGTAAACGGTGGTCAATGGCAAGCTGGGTTAGCTTGTCCACAAAGTTAGTAAAGAGTTGTTCTAACTCATTGGTACTTGCATCAAGATGCAGGTCACTAACAAAGAAGTTGTAGAGGGTCAGGTCATCACCTTCAATGCGAGTTAGAAATGGTAGAGTGTAATTGTCCATTGTTTGTCTGTGTTGATTGGAAAGTTAAAATTAGGGGATGGTAATAATAGGATAGCATAAAGGTCGGAGGTTTAGGGGAATTTAGTTGGAAGTTATTATAGGAGGCTAGAGGTTATAGTAGGAGGTTGTAGCGTGGGGTTAGAGAGATCGGCAGGAAAAAACCGAAACTAGGCTTCGGTTTATCAGGTTAGTTTATAGCAATTAGAATGAGCGCCTTGTAAAATTAGCGCGCAAATAGAAAACAACGTATCGCTTTTCAAAAACAGTATGTGTCTGCCGAATCTCTCTATTATAAAACTGGCGTGTGGCACCAGCTTTCCCTTTGAATTGAAAAGCGATACTAAGGGGTAAAAACCATTATGAGGTTAAACTCGTAATGGTTAAATTTAGGAGATAACAAATGTTTAAGAACGTTTATAGTTTTTTGTCGGTACTTAACCAACGGAGGAGGAAGTTAAAGGTTTGGCTTGTAGATTCAAACTTTTTAACTGTTTAGGGAAAGAGTTTAAGTAAAAAATAAAAAGAACGGATCTTCTAAAAACTTAGAAAAAAGGTAAGGGGGAATTCTTAAATATCTTTTACAAAAAAGGTTGCTTTGTTAGTAATTATTAGTTGCTTGTAGGCAACTAGTAGTAGTCGTTAAAATTTGGCTTTGTTAATTTTTTTAGTAACTTTAAGTCGGAGCTTTATTTAAAAATAGTCGGAGCTTTTATTACTTTGATAAGTTTGGAGCTTTAAAAAGTTTTGCTGGAGCTTTAAAAGTTTTGCTGGAGGTCTAGTGACTTTTTAAGTAGTCGATTTTAGTTATTTAAATAAGCTTAAAGTTTACTAGTTTTAAATTCTTAGTAGGTTTTATAAAAGGTTTTAAAGCAGATTTGTTGCCTTGTTTTATCAGTTTTGGACTGATTTATAAATTTGGGCTGTTTTATCCTTATGTCCTTTGCTGTTTTAGCTTATTAGAGGTAAAAAAGGGTTAATATTCTTTTTCTTTTCCCTTTAATAAAACCAGAAATAAAAAACATAAAGGGAGAAAGAGGAAAGAATATTAACTCTAAGAATTACATTTTTAGGACAGGGATACATGACTAAGTTTAAGAGGATTAAGTAGCGAGCTGCCACAAGCTACAAGAGAGTTTTGAGTTAATCCTGCTTAAACTTAGAAAGTACAAAATGCATACTCATAGCACCTATTTTTATAACGTGGAATTTTTTCTTCAAAGAGAATCTCTACTAAAGAAAAAGAATGAGTAATATGCCAGATTCTACCTCTTCCTCACAAATATTTCAGCCAAGTCTATGGAGGAAAAGATAGTTGAACTACAAGTATGCATATTTTAGCTTTGCCAAAAAGCTAAAATATGAAAACTTAGTGATTTTTCAATTTGAAAAAAATAAAAAAATCTGAGAGAAATAACAGTAGACTAATTTGCTTATTAAATGTTAGGCTACATCATTTAATAACACAACATTAGTACATTAAAAGAAAATCATCCCCGAATTTACTTTTAACTGACAGCTTTCGGTCAGAGGCTTATTTGCTCTATTATGTTACTTTATAGGAAGAGGAATTACAAAGTAACGCGGAAACATTTTTATTCCTGTGGAAGAGAGTAAAAACTGAAAGAGATCCTTTCGTCAATGCCAGAGAAAATTTTTCTCTGCAGTGGCACATTGATGAACTGTACAGAGGAGATAGTACAGGTAGTCAAAAAAGGCTATTTTCTGTTTCTCTTAATAAAGCAAAATGGTAAAAGCTATCCTAGCTGTTACAACTCTCGGATTTAAACTGAGAGTATCTTAGTTGTTTTAAGTAGGAATGTATAAAGAACTTTGTATGTGATTGGTCTTTATGCTTCTTAATATAAAAGGGAGTTCACAACTAAGAAAACAGATGGTTTTGACAAAACTTACTAAATGTTTAGTTGAGACAAATGAGTTTATTTATAAAAAAGATTAGTCTAAAAATTAAATTAATAAAGTGCCATTAAAAAGATAAAGAACGCAATTATTAAATTAAATATTATTTTTAATCTAAACATATTATAAAACAGAAAAAATAAAAATTATTAAAAAATGATAAAATAGAAGATATAAATTTATCAAACTGTGAAGTAGATCACACTTTTGTCTGGAGCTCAACAAAAAGAATGAGATATTTCCTAGGGAAAAGACATATAGCTTTAATATCCTCATGGTTTCGTAGGTTAAAACGAAAGTTTAACTTAGATTTACTCATATCTATATAAGTATAATCAAAAAGTTTATTATCTTTTGACTTAGAGATTATTGTGATTTATTGATATAAATAAAAATAGCATTATCTACCTTTGTTATATAAATAATTAAAAAATTGAGAAATTAACTATATTTTTCGTAGATCGTTTATTTTTATTTAGACGAGAGTGATAACAAATTACCAAGAAAGTGGCAGGTTGAGGATTGAGTAAAACTAGCTTTAAACTAGTCAAGAAAAAGGAAAGCTAGACCTAAAATCGTAATTTAAGGCAAAGGCGTTAAAAATAAAGCTAGACCTAAAATAGCAAGTTAAGGCAAAGGCTTAAAAAGAAAGCTGGGCTAAAAATAGCAAGTTAAGGCAAAGGCTTAAAAAGAAAGCTGGGCTAAAAATAGTAATTTAAGACAAAGTCGTAAAAAGAAAGCTAGGCTAAGAATAGTAATTTGGGGTACAGCTCAGGTAAAGGCGTAAAAAATAAAGCTTGACCAAAAATAGTAAGTTAAAGTAAAAGTGTAGATGGTTAAGTAAAGTCCTCCTCATTAAAGGCAAACTGCGCAAATCCTACCTCAAAGCTACATGCTCCAGCACAAGGTTTAACTTGCTCTTCAATTCATAATTCTCCCCTCCCTTTCTCCTGTGATTTCTTCGCTAAATTAGTCCAAATTCCCGCAAATTACATCAAAAAAGACGGTATAATATAGCAACTTGGAGACTAAAGTTTTGCTCCAATAATTTAGTATTAAAATTCACCGGTATATTATGTATTTACGAATTAAACTACATCCTGAGATTGTGACTAAGTCAGACTCAGTACGTAAACGTTTTGTAAAGATCCTTTCTTCGAACATTAGACAAAGTTTAAAAACTTACAACCTTGATTGTTCAATTCAACCTAACTGGGATAATATCCTAGTTAGAGCCAAATGCGAACCTACACTCTACCCTGTATTTGTCCAAATCCTCCGTCAAGTACCAGGTATCCAAAAGATCCTCAAAATCAAACTTGTTCCTTTTACTGACATGCATCAACTCTTTGAAGAAGTTTTAGAGTTAAACCGTGAGCGTTTACAAAATAAAACTTTCTGCGTGCGTGTAAAACGTAAAGGTAAGCATGAAGTGCGTTCAATTGATATTGAGCGTTATGTTGGTGGTGGGTTACGCCAACATATCGAGGGTAGTAAAGTACAACTAACTAATCCTCAAGAAACCGTACAAATTGAAATCGAAAACGATCAAGCTTTCTTAATTGAGCATGTTTTCTCTGGTTTAGGTGGCTTCCCAATTGGAACCCAAGACGCAGTATTGTCAATGATCTCTGGGGGTTATGACTCTGCGGTTTCTTCTTACCAAATGATTCGTCGTGGTTGTAAACTGCACTACCTCTTCTTTAACCTTGGTGGTCAAGAGCACGAGTATTACGTAAAACGTATTGCGCGTAAAATTTGGCAAGGTTATTCAGCTTCACACAATGTGAAGTTTGTAACCGTAGACTTCTACGACATTATGATCAATATTGCCAACGCAGTAAGCGATGGCTATACCGGCGTTTGTTTAAAACGCATGTTCTACCGTGTTGCCAATGCGATCGCTCAACGCTTACGCATTGATGGTTTAGTAACCGGTGAAGCTTTAGGGCAAGTGAGCTCGCAAACGTTAAAGAATCTTGCAGTAATTGAACAGGTAAGTGAGCGTCCAATTCTTCGTCCATTAATTGCCATGGACAAAGAAGAGATTATTCACTTAGCGCAACAAATTCAAACTGCTGAGATCTCTGCACGTGTCCAAGAGTTCTGTGGCATTATGGGGAAAAAACCTACCATTGCTGCTGACGTTAAACAGCTTGAACAAGAAGAAGCTAAACTTGATATCGACGCCTTAGTAGCAAAAGCTATTGAGACTGCCAAAGTTGAAAACATGCGTGAACTTGCACAGCAAGATCTAGCGCATATCGAAGCAACGCAATTAACTTTTGTTTCTCAACTATACAGCGACAAAGATGTAATCATTGACGTACGTGACCAAGAGACTTTTGAAAATGCAAATAACCCTTGGCCTGTACCGGCGATTAACATTCCATTCTTCCACTTAGTTGACAAGTTTGGTGACCTTGACCAAAGTAAACGCTATGTTCTTTACTGTACTAAAGGCTTATTAAGCCGTATCCAAGCAGTTAACCTTATTGAGAACGGCTATAAAAACGTTGTAGTTTTAAGTAAAGATTACAAGTTTGAACAATAGTTAGTTAAGGTTATTTACAGTAATGCGCTACTAGGGTAACTGGGTTACCTAAGTAGCGCTATTGTGAAATAGCACCATAGTGACACTACTGTGAAATAGCACTACAGTGACATAGCAATAAGGGAAATAAAAAAGATGCGTCTATATCGAACTTACCATCCACAAGTGTTAGAGGTAACTTTACCTTATACGCTTGAACTTGAAGAGGGCTCGTTTAACCACTTATGTAAAGTTCTCCGTCTTAAAGACGGAGAAACCATTCACGTCGTTGATGGCTCGGGTGGACATTACGTAGGAATGCTTGTAAACGTGAGTAAACGTAGTGCCCAAGTTGACCTGCAAGAATACGTGCAAGCTACCAACGAATCACCTCTTCATCTTCACTTAGTCCAAGGTATCTCTCGTGGTGACCGTATGGACCTCACTATTCAAAAAGCGGTTGAGCTGGGAGTTAAAGAGATTACTCCAGTATTTACCGAGAGATGTGAAGTACGCCTAAGTGGCGAGCGTTTGGAGAAAAAAATGCAACGCTGGCGTGAGATTATTATCTCAGCTTGCTTACAAAGTTATCGCGATACTATTCCGCAGTTAAATCCGGCAATAGATCTCGCAGATTTTTATAAACAAATTGCAACAAACGATCATAGTCAAGAATTGTTTGTGAACCTCAATCCTTTTGCTGGACAAAGACTAGGAGAAGTTAGTGGCTCGTACACTCGTATTAATCTTCTCATAGGTTCAGAGGGAGGATTGTCAGATAAAGAAATTGCTGATGCAACTAAAGTTGGCTTTAGTGACTATAACCTTGGTCCGCGTGTACTACGCACTGAGACCGCAGGTTTAGCAGCCATCTCGATCTTGCAAGCAGTATTAGGTGACCTTTAATCGGTAGCATTAGCTTAGGTGAAGTTATCTAACTTCAACTAAGCGCTAATCTAAGGATAATATGCGTAACTACTTAAATAAGTATTTTGTCTTTAATTACAAGGCAAGTGACTTTGCTTTACCAAGTGACAAGTACTATTTAATTTTACATAGAGTAAAGCAACCGGACAGAGATGGCGAAGCGCCATCACTAAGCGATTATCTTGGCACTACCAGCCAAGACTATCGCACGTTTTTTGATAACCGTGCCGGGTATTTAGCACTTGATCTGGGACAAAAAACTGAACATACTTTTTCGCTGAAATTAGATCCAGAGCTAGCTAAGCTCGCTGGAACTGATTTAAATAACATCCCCGTTTATTACGGGGGTGAAGTAGCTGATCTTGGCTTACTAATGTATGACAATGCTAATCAGCATACTTACTACCTTGACCGTAAGCACACTGGACGCTTTTTAACTGAGATCAAACAGTTCTTTGTTGATTACCAAGACGACTTACGTGCAGTTAACCAAGCAAGTGCGGATTTACGCGCGAGCTACCAAGAGTCTCTTGAGCGTGACTACGCTGCAGAGACCATGGAAAAGCTTAAGCTCAAGAATGACTATAGCGCTAAGTTAGCACAAAACAAACTAAAATCTTTACAACAAGGTTTACGTTTTTCCTGGCGAGAAGAGCCAGCGCAAGTAGTGCTGCGAGCTTCTTATTCGGAAGAAGAGGTGGACAACCTCATTGATGAGGTTGAAGATGAAGGGATTTTTGGGACAAGTGCAAAGGTAAGTAACAATAGTGAAAGATTACGTGCTTATCTTGAGAAATCTGACCAAGAGTTCAATGACTTCTTAGCTGCTAAGAAATTCGAAGTAGCGCAAATGCTAGGCGAAGATGATCCTGCAGGGCAAGGTAAACTAGACGAACAAATTGGTCAAGACTGGTTTAATCGTGCAATCATTGCAATTACTGACAAGAAAACTCGTGACTATGACTGGTACGAGCAATCTCAACTTGATAAAGAAGCGCAAGAAAAGCATGGTAAACGCCTTGAGCGCGCTTTACACAAAATGATCGAGCCAGGTCCTCCTACTTTAATGCAAGAGCTTGAAGTGTACCCATCGGGTGATGAAGTTTATCCATCTCTTCATCCAGAGCTGGGAAAAATCATGGCTCTGCAAAAAGCAACTTTAGAGCCATGTACACAGTATGACGAGCTCATTAATTACTTTGAGTTTGAGTACAAAGAACATGTAGCTAATGAGTTAGATAAAGTTGAAGCGCAGATTCAAAAGCAACTTCGTAAGCAAAACCACAGAGTTGATTTTGTTGATGTAATTCTTAAGGACAAAGACTATAGTCAGTCTCTAACCGAGTTATATCCCTTTGACCTGAGCCATAGCTATGAAAAGCAACTAGTTTTCTTAACAGACCTACAAGCAGTTATTCAAAGTCTTCCTCCAAGAAAAGGCTATGTTAATGTCCACAAGCATGCTTGTCGTGAGTTAGAGAAAATTGCCGCTAGCTTTTGGAAGAAAAACGTTAACGACAAAGAGTTCCAAACTCTGGTGCAAAAATTCTTATCTTCACTGCAAAGTGCTATTAGCTCAGACAGCTTTGTCCATCGAATGGCAACAGACGATAGCTTAAAAGAGTGGAAAAGAGTTTACAAAAAAGAGTTTATTAGCCCAGAGAAATTAGCGCATAAACTGCAAATTCCGTACCAACAGTGGTTTACCGCGCCAACAGAACTAACAACTTGGGATTACCTTGGAGCTCTGTTAGGGGCAGATAGTCGTGTCGATAATGCCTTTACCGCTCTGACTAAAGCATTTGTCCGTAAGAAAAAGCTTGATGAAAGCGATTGGCATATGCTAACTCCAGGACATCTGCAAGGCTACTTTGCTGAGATCATGGGTCTTGACTATATTGAAGATCTAGATCTCTACTACCGTGTCCTTGGTAGCGTTGCTCCAGGCAGAGAAGCCAAAGTTTTTATCAACAATTTAAAAGTTTTACAGCTCAAACTAGAAAAACTGTTTTTACGCAAATACAAGTTTAGACGTCAGTTGTTTGCCAATGTTGGTAAAAGCCAATTCCAACAAGCTGAAAGTATTAATGAAAGTGCGCTTAGCCTCCACACAGGGAAAGCTACGCCAAAATATACTTCTAAAGCCTTTAAACAACTGCTTGAAGAACTTGAAGGACCTTTAGCTCAAGCTGGTACAGAAGCAGGCGAACAAGCTGGTAATCAAGCGGGTGAACAAGCAGGCAAGCAAGCTGGTAAAGAAATAGAAAGTGCTGCCCAACTACTTAATGCCAAAATCGACAAAGAAAACTTTGTTGAGCATCAAGTGTTTACCGAGATCTTCAAAGAGATCCTTGAAGAAAAAGGGGATATAGATCCGCGAGCTATGGCAAATGTGCATAACATTTACCATTCTTATCTTGCGGACAAAGAAAACACGCCAGAGTTTGCTTTCTATATCGACTATATTACCCTGCAGTTTGCTTTAGGTTACTTAAGTATCGATGAATACTTTTTAGCGCGTTTACGCGGCTTAGAAGTAATGCATGCACTGCGCAAAGTAAACCGTGAAGTGCGTCAACTCGAGCAAAATTACGACATTCCAGATCTTGGTAGTGTGGTAATGCAAAAATATGCTGCCCAACTCGAAGATTACGCCACTGACACTAACTCAATCATTACTTTCCCGCAAGAGCAACTCGAAGTGCTCAGCAACGCTTACCTTGATGAACGTGTAAAACCACTAGTAAACACGGTTTATCAAACTTTTAAAGCAGCGGGGTTAATTGGTAAAACCTTGGCAGAGGCGGTTAAGCTGGTAAGTGCACCAGAGGTTGCAGATAAAGAGCCAGAGTTTACCTTTGGTGGGGTAAAAGTAAAACTGTCAGCACTTGTTAAGGACAAACTAGTTAACGCAGACGAGGTTGAAGAGAACTACCATATCCCGCAAAGTGCAGAGTTTAGTCAAGAGCGTCAAGCGCTTGAAAGCCAAGCGCAAGCTGAGCGTAAGTACAGCAAGGGCAATAGTAAATTCAACCATGTTCATGTTGAAAAACAACTAGCAACCTTAAATACTAAGCGTAAAGAAGTTATTGACTTTAACTTTATTGTGCAAAATGTGCAAAAACTGTTAACGCTGCAAGCCGAGCATCAGTTTGCGTGCAAACTGGCAGCGCGCAGTGCCCGTGCATGGCATGAGTTACGTAAAGACAAAACTAAGTTCTTAATTCCAGAGAACTATGCTTTACCTCTAGTATTTGACAAGTATCGTTTAGCTGACCTAGTTAACTTCGATGATTTAAAACGCTTAGAGTTTAAAATCTACGTGGGGACTGATATTGTTTTCTATCGTCCAGTATCACAAGAAGATAGTGCGCGCGTAGGACGCGCGAACAATAAGTTCTCGTACACGCGTGTTTTACCTAAGCTTCTAGCCGTACCTATGTACGAGCGTGCTCTTTTTGACAATAATCTGTCAGAACTTGCTAATTATCAAGTGACCGAAGAGCCAAAACCTCTTAGTCTGGTAGTTAACCTGCAAGATAATGTCTTTGCTAAGTTCTTTGCAAGTAGTATCTGGCAACATGAGCAACCTACTTATTACAAAGTACAAGTAGACTACTCGCTTGAACCAGCAAAAGATTATGGAGCTCAAGCAAATATTCCTTGGGTTTTACTGCACCAGTTAATTGAGAAAGCAACGCCAACACACGAGGGACATATTGCTATCTATAGATTCTTGATAGATATGCACTTCAACAGCAAAGAGAAGCATGAGAAGTTAGGAGTTCCGCATTTTAACCAAAGCTTAAAAGCTAAAGAAGCTAAAGAAGCTAAAGGCAAAGCTCCTGCAAGTAAAGCTAAACAAGCTAAAGGTAAACAGGCAGCTGCTACCCGTGAGTTTCCGTACCTTGGGAATAGCGAAGAAATTAGTTATGCTGCTTTCTTCCAGCAAGCAATTATTCAGTATGCTGTACAGCATAAAATTCCATTTAAGCCGTACAAAACTGTAAGCACGGAAATCTTTGCCGAGCTCATGCGTAGCTTTACCCAACTTCTTACTCCGCATTTAAAAGAGTTAAATGAGAGAGTAGTACCAGTAAACTACCATGCCCAACTTGAACAGCTTGAAAAACTACTGCAAGCATTACAAGGGGAAGAGAGCCTAGAAGTTGATCCAGCTTACACTGTGGCTTATACCAAGGAAACTACCGCTATTTCGCCACCAAACTTTGCTGTGCCGAACTATGCAGAGTTAGCTTTTAATCAAGAGCGTGCAACGGGGCAGTTCCATGACTTAATGGCAGTGCTTTATATTGCCAATGATTACAGTAACACTCGTAAACGCCTCAATAGTTGGGCAGTAAGACGTAATAGTAATCTCTTACGTAATAAAGAGCAGTTGTTGCAAAATGATAAAGAAGTGTGGATAAACTTCCGTCAAGCTTTTATGCGCGGTGGGGCTAAAGCCTATGCGCTTAGACAGCTCCTTGAAGGTAAAGAAAGTATTCTTCTTTCTGCAGCTGACAGTAAGTTTAATTCCGAAGTTGGTAGTACACCAATCTTTGATCTGCAAGAGCGTGCCAATGACTTCTATGAAAAATCTTTTAAACTAGATAGCAGTAGAAAAAATAGTTTAAAAGAGTGCATTTCACAGGCAATGAGTGACTTTAACCTTGTGGTTAATGAACTCCTAGCGGTCAATGATTTTAGAGCAAGCGTAGATGACTTCCTTGCGACCGTTAACCATGTTAACCTCGCAAAAATGCAGCACTACGCTGATGCTTACTTGTATTTACAAAATCCAGCCGCTGCGATTAAGCAAATTCTCACCGACTTTAAAGAGAAAAACAAAGAACGCTTAATTAAACTCAAAGTAATCAAACGTAACTTAAATCCAAAAGTTGATGCTTCAACTTTATATGTGGAGCAACAACAAAGCGCGATGATGCAAGAGGCGTTTGAGCTCGAGTTAGATTGGTGTAAAGATCTTGCACGCGTTTTAAGTGTAAGTCCTGGTACCCAAGTAATTAACCAGATCTTTGAAGAGGTAACGCCTCACTTCCATTTAAGTCTGCTTGAGTATGTTTACAAGTACATTCATCGTAATCGCAAAAGCTTAGAAACTGCCCAAGACCTCAAAAATGCGTGGCTTAAACGTACTAAACAAACGTTACAGCTACCAGCAGTTGAGGGTAATGTTTACGAGGGGCAAGTTGATTTTGACAAATACCAAGCGCTATTACAAGTTGTAGAGCAAGGTCAAGCCTTTATTCAAGGGAACCCTCTGGCTGCAAGTGTTTTAAATGTTACCGGTGCTAGTGGACAAGGTACTAAAGGTATTAAAGGGTCTAGTGGCAAAGGTACAAGCAAAGAGGGCGAGGGCAAAGAGTTAGCTCCACTTGAGCCTTTACCGCGCGTAAGTAGACGTAAACGTGTAGAGATGACTTATCGTCAACGTGTTGAAGATGAGTTCTTTAAACAAACTCCAGCACGTGTATATCGTCGTATCTACAACGACGCTATGAATAACCTCGATGACTTCTTATTAAAACAAGCAGTTAACGAGTTAAGCGACTACTATGAGCAAATTAAGTTCTCCGTGCGTAACTTCCGTAAGCTCAAATACGAGCATGTGCGTAAAGTACTTGAAGATCCTGCGCTCTACCAACGCCTAGCTGCGCGCTATCCATTGCTCCCAGCTAAAGCGCTCATTGATCTTTTTGCCCGTCAGATAGTGCAACAAAAATTCCAGTTCCGCCGTTTAATTCGTATAAATGGCATTACCGGACGTAAAGGGGTTGACTATTACCACATGCATCAAGAGCAAGACTCTAAGCAAATAGATCTAATCCAAGATCTAGTTGGTGCTTGCTTTATCTTAAAAGCACGTGGTTTTACTCCACGCATGGCAGTAAACGGCATGCACACTTTATCGCAAATGCTTGATGCTCGCATTGCTCGTAATAAAGAAAGAGACAATGCTAAGTATGAAGTTAAAGAACGTACCGATTATTCGGACGCAGAGCGTTTTAATCTGCGTACTAAGTTCTTGGCAGATAAAGAGTACAATCCGCTGGCAGATCAGGGCATGGTTATAGCTAACGATCGTCCATACTTTGCTTCTGAAGATGATTGTGAAGAGTTTGTTGACCATGTGGCTAAACAAGCACTCACAGGTCGCGAGGAAGAGCTAGATCCTGAACTAGCTGCGCGTTTACCGCAAGCTCTAGTGCATGAGGTTGAAGGTGTAATTCCAGAAGCAAATTCTTTATTTGACATCCTCGTGAGCGAAGCTAACGATCGTAACTTTGTCAACTACTCAATCCTTTCTCAAGAAGAAGAGATAGCTTTACGTAAAAAACTATACGCACGTATTGTTGAAGGTAACCTGCAAGATCTCTTTAAACTAGAAACTTGGGAAGAGATCCAAATAGACAAAGCCAAAAAAGCTAGTCGCCAAGCTCTTGAGCAAAAACGTACTGCTTACTTTGCCCAAGTAGCAGAACAAAGACGTGCCATCCAGCAAGAAGCCCATGCCTTTTTACAATTAAAAGAGCAAGCTTCGCAAAAAACTCTGGATAAGGTTAAAGATGATACCCTAGCCCAAGGTAAACTCTCTGCAGAGCAAGTTTCGACTTTAACTCGTGAGCCTGGAATTAAACTACCTCCAGTTACGCATGAGGTTGGGGTTACCGAGTTATACGAGCTGGTAAGAATGGAGCAAGCGCTTGAAGCTCAGGTACAAGTAAATGAAACTAATAAATTTACTTTACCTAAACCGAGTTTACAAGATAAGTCTCTGAGCGAGCAAATCATGCAGGTCAAAGATCAAATTAATGAGTATCAAGAGTTATCTTTATACCAAAGAGATCTTGCTCTGCGTGCTACCGAAGCAAATCTAAGTAAACTTGGACGCTACCATGAGTTTGTTAAAGATGTCCCTAACCTTGACCTCTTTGATATCCTTTCTCCAGAAGCTGATCTTGTCGCTAAAGTGCAAGAGAAAATCCAAAAACTTGCACCAAAAGGTGCAACTGGAGCTAAAGTTGTTCCGGCGCCAATGGTGGGTTCTGCGGGACAATTGCCAGTGGTAAATCAGTATCTTGGAGTAATAGCTTCGGGAGATAACTCTAGTCAAGATCTATCTAGCCAAGAGCTAACTGAGATGCTTAGCAAAGAGTTAGATCGACTTGCTAACAACTCAACCGGAGATGATGCGCACCTAAGCTCGAAGCAAACTTCAAGCAAAGGGCGTAATAGCCAAGCGCAAAGCAAAGGTAAACCTCAGCGTGGTTATCTCGGAGCGGTTAAAGGTGAGCTCTTTAAAATCCATTATCGTGGAACCGTTGACTTTGATTGGTACTATAACTTCTCTTTAAATAGAGAGAAAAGGTTTACTAATCAGGTAGAGCAATCGTTAGCTGATACGATTTTTGAGTACTATTGGAATCTTGAGCAAGAAGCTGAAGTTGAACCTTTAAGTCAACAACAGCTAATTGAGATCTTTGACCGTATTGTGGGACAAAACTTAAATAGCCAAGAGGCTACCAAAGCAGAGGACAATACAGAAAAATCTCAAGCTCAAACTCAAGAACAAACTCAAGAGCAAACTCAAGAGCAA
>NZ_NRHC01000095.1 GCF_003585885.1 Psittacicella hinzii
TATCTGGTATTTACCGCCTCATTTTAAGGCGTTAGGTTTATTACTAGATGCGGAATTCAGGATATAACCAAAAATTTAGCGTAGAAAAGACATTCCGCTTTTCAAAAACAGGAACTAATAACGATCGTTTGCTAGTTAACAACGAAGAAGTGTTAAAAGGTAGAGTATTCTGCCTCTTAATTTCTACAAATGTCTACGAAATTATTGAAAAAGCAGTAGCTAAACTGCCTAAAAAGTTCAAGCATAGTGGCAACCCTATTACTGTCTCCAATTTCTTGAATTATTTATCAAAAATAAATATAGATGAAGTGGAGTTATCTGGTCCAAAAGAGTACCCTGAAGTTAAACAATTCCTTAAAGAAATCAACGACTATTTGTATGGAGTTAGACTGACGTTTAAAAATTAAATATCGTTTATTTTTTTATCGACTTCGGGAATCCCTATAGCTACAATATTAGAGCTATCCAAGACTGGTTATTTAGTCTGAAAAAAGGCGACAAATAATTTGCGCATAATAAAAAAGAAGAGGTTTGTTATACCTCTTCTTTTTTATTTGTCTGTTTACCTTTAACTAGTAGGCAACTATATAAGCCAACTATAGCTAACAGCGTACACTTATTAGTTTGTTAGTTGATTATTACCTACTAACACAAAGCTTCTAGTAATTAGACGCCAGTGATCGTAACGATGTAAGTACAGACTATAATCAACTTGCTCACCTTGCGTACCCGCATAGTACTTAATATACTCATACCAGTATTTATAAGTAGTTACGTCAGTAAAGAGTAAGCGTAAGTTCGGGAAAGAAGTTAAACTTGAAAGATTAAATTCCGTACATACTGTGTCCACTACCACAATAATATCCAGTAATGGGAAACGAGGCGGTAGTAAACGCGTACTAAAATTCTTACGATCTAACACTTCTGATAAAGGTACTACTAAAGAGTTTAAGCCTACAAACTTAGTATAGTAATTTATGCTATGACTAAGCTTGTGATCTAAAGGATCTGTACCTAAATCTTCAATTGCTAAAGGAGCGTAATCACTCATGTAATCGCTTGGATTTAAACCACGAATACGGTGAGGTGCAAAAATATCTTTCAGGTTAATAGTCTCAGGAGTTACTACTTCGTCTGATACTTTTGCTGTTTCACTAGCTGGAGATTTTGCAGATTGTTCGTTAGCTGTTTCATCTAACTCTTCAAATAGCTCATCATTACCAGATTGAACTGTACCCGTATCATCAGCAATCATAGGATCAATGATGTCATTTAGTTCATCTTCTGCAACTTCAGAGTTTAAGTTACTTTCAGTTCTTTCAGTTTTTTCTGCTCTTTCAGTTCCGTCAGCCTTAACAAAAGTTTGCGCTTGTTCTTGAGCTTGTGCGTCAACTGTTACTTGCGCTTTTGCTGTCTCTTGAGATACTGGAGTATCTTCTTGATTTTGCGCTGAAGCTAGCTCAGATTTCTCTGTTGCTTCTGCTTGAGTTTGCGTTGAAGTACTAGCTTGTTCTGCTTGCGTTGCTTGTCTTTCTGCGGTTTGTTGAGCAGGTTGGTCGCTAGAAGTTTCGCTACTATTAGCTGCTGTCGAAGCACTCTCTTGAGCTGTCTGATTGCTCGCAGTGCTAGCTGTAGTTTGCTTCTCTTCGTTAGCAGTTCCTGCTAAAGGAGTTTCAGCATTTACCTCAAGCTCATCTTGCGCTTGAGCTGCTTGGAGTTTTTCTTCCAGGTTAAAACCATCAAGTTGAGAACCGTCTGTTAAGTCATTACCTTGCTGATCGTATTTAGCTTTATCAGCTAGGGCTGTAGCCTTAGCTTTTAATTGTGAATACAGATCTTTTTCAGGATCATAGAGTTCAGCTTCAGTATGAATATGTGGGATTACATACTTAGCTTTTTGCTCTTTAGTGAGCTCAAAAGGTTTAGTATTGTCTAAATCATAACCAAGCTCATAAGAGTTGATTAACTTAACTTCGCTTTGAGTACTTTGTCCTGCATTTTTCCCTAGTAAAGCAACAATATTTTCTAGGTAAGGTAAAGTTTTACGAGATGAATCTTTACGATAGAAAATATAGTTCTTACTACGTACATGACAAGTTGAGAAGAAATTAGTTGCCCAACGTTTTAAACCATGGTGGTTAAAGTGAGAGAAAGAGTTGTTACGGTAATTTTTCTCACAAAACTCTAGTAAAGCTTTACGTTCTTTACTGTTTAAAAGGCTTAGATCAATGAGTAATTGACGACCTACGTTTAAACCACAAACACGGTAACTTATATTACGCGTTAAGTTTTTACGATTAAAGCCAAGTTTATCTAAGAAAGATAAAACACGATTTGGAATATTGGTAACAATGATTAAGTATGGCTCTTTGTTTTTGTAAAAGATCTTACGGTAGTATAAGTAAGCTAATTCATTGGCTGAGTTAACTAACTGTTGGTTAATTTGTTTGTACGAGTCAGCGTGCTGTAGTTTTTCTTCAACTTCGCCTCTACCACCGTTTTGCGCTAGGTTTTCATCAACTTCAATGATCTCTGCTTTTCTAGTTTTAGAGCCAAACAGAGATAAGAAACTATTAGCTACCGTTGCAATTGTACGTTTAAAAGCATTACTTACTTGATAAACTTTTGCAGTTGGGATAGTTTCATTTTTATGAGCGCTATCTGGATCTTTAGTAAGCAGGAAATCAACAACCTGATCACAACGTTCTGGGTTACAAGCGATAGCTTGTAAAAATATTGCATAAGGTTGCGCATTAACTCTTACTAAGAAGTTATCTTTTGCTACCGCATCTAAAAATTCAATAGTTGCCCCTAGATCACGAATTAGCTCCATCCAACGTTTAAGGATGTTAACAAAGGCAATTAACTCATTACGTACTCCAGCGTTATAACTTGTTAGACTTGGAGAAAAATCTAACGCATATACCACTGACTGGGCAATTAGAGTAAAGTTGTCTACCACAAAGTTTACATCAAACTCACATTCAGTCGCTAACTCATAAGCTGCAACTAAATACCCAGTTTGTGCATAGATTAAATCCTGCGATTTAAATCCAGATTGGGTAAAGAATAAGTTCTTACGTACATCAGGTGGTAAAGTATGAACTACAGCCCCTTTTACGTAAACTGATTTAAATCCTAAATGGAAACGTGGATCACCCGCATCAACTAGTTTTTTGAGGGCATACAGGTAGTTAAAGTGGAAAATCTTTTCTGAACCAAAAAGTACGTCTTCACGGAAGAAAACATTATTCTCTAAACATACTTTGCGGTTAAAAGCAATACGACGCGCTGAACGATGGAGATCGTTGATTGCAGCAAGATCAAAAATCTTATTGTCATCTAGGTCTTTTTCAATAATATTTTTTGGAGATGAGCCTTCAAGATCTTGATAGTATTTGTGTTGTTTTACTTTACCTGGTTTGTAACTTTGGATACGCGTAAAGAACATACCTACCCCTTGGTAGAGGTAAATTGCATGCGCTAACTCTGATAAAAAGTGTTGATCAAAGAAGTCACTGCTTGAAGCAAAGATTAACCAATCACCCTTAGCATTTAAAATACCTAAATTTCGCGCAGAACCAACCCCTGCTTGTCCTTGGGCAAGCATTCTGGCATTTCTTTCTGGGAAACGGGCAATTTGTTCTTCAACCATAGCAACATGTTCAGGTAAAGCGCTATCTAGCACAAAAATTACTTCGTAATTTTTTGCCTCTGAATCATATTGCTCAAGTAAAGAGTCAACCAGTACAGGTAGATCCTTCATTTGTGCATCATTAGCACAAGAAATAATTAAGGAAAAAATCATTTATTCATCCAAAGTAGAGGTGGTAAAAGTAACCACAGATTTATATTACATTTTCTTAGCTTCAATCTGATAAATCCGGTAAGCTAGTATATTTTATGTTAGCATGATTTTCTTCCAAAAAGAATGAAAAAATGAGTTTTTTTCTAAAAAATTTATAAATAGTTTTCTCGCAACCAAGTAAAAAACAAACAAAAGTAACTTTACTTAATTTCAACTAAAAATTAAGCACAAATTTACTAGAAATTAAGATAAAGACGCTCCTCAATTTACTTAACACTAGAGTATAATAGAGGCATACTTTTACTTGAGCTTTTCTAAAGTCTAAAGCTACTAGCCTAGGAAACTGCTAACTTAGGAAACTGCTAACTTAGGAACAAGGATTTAAAGATAACCATCCCCCAAAAAATCCAAAGATCTTAATTCCTTAGCTCCCGGTAATATCTCAAGTAAAAACAATATCTATTGCCAGTAACAATCAAAAACCGAATTTTTAACCATTTGATCTATGCAAAAACTTCCCCGCTTATCCTTTACTAACAACACAACCCCATACACAGAAACTACTTTAGAGCAAGTAGTTGATTTTCGCGTGCGAAGTAAAGAATTACCCGTAGATAAAGATGGCAAGTACCAAATTGTAACCATTAAAGCCATAGGTAAAGACAACCGTGTCGTTGCTTTTAAAAAGCACACTAATAACACTCAAGACCTATTACAAACTGGTGATATTGTTATGGTGCTCTATGGTTACTGTGGGAGATCAGCCGTAGTAACCGCTAGCGACACTTACGCTCTTAATCTACGAGTTAGCTTACTTAGAGTTAAAGACCAAAAGCAAGTAAACCCTTACTATCTCCAAGCTTACTTACAACGCCATGAAAGTAAAAAGATTATCAATGTCATGGCTCAAGGTACTGCCCAATCTTTTCTTACCGTCAAGAGCTTAAAAACTTTTCCAGTTAAGTTAGCTGACATAACTGAACAAAATAAGATTGGTAATCTTTTTAAAGATCTCGATGACTTAATTGCCTCTGCTACTGCTGCCTATAAAAATACAAGAAAGATGAGAAAGGGGTTAGTTAGACAAATGTTTAACTTTGTCGACGGTCTTCCGTCTCTTAGATTTCCTGAATTTACTCAAGAGCAAAGCAAACGTAAACAAAAGCAAAAATGGCAAACTAAAACCGTTGCCGAACTTGTTACCTTTTATAACAACAAACGCGTACCTATTACCGCTAAACATCGCGTTAAAGGTGAAACTCCTTACCACGGTGCTAATGGTATCAAGGACTACGTTCAAGGTTATACCCACGATGGGGAAAACATTCTTATTGCCGAAGACGCAGCTAATGATTTGAATGATTACCCAATTAGATTAACTCAAGGCAAAATTTGGGTTAATAACCACGCTCATGTAATGCGCGCAAAAGAAAAACTTACCGAAAACATGTACTTAATTAGCCACCTACGCTCCTTTCACTATCAAGCAATTTGCGTAGGGACAACTCGTTCTAAACTAAATAAAGGGATTTTAGAAAACTTAGAAATTCATCTTCCTCCAACTTACGAAGAACAATTAAAGATTGCTAAACTCTTTAGAGATATAGATAAGTTACTTGAGGCGCAAACTAAACGTATTGAATATCTAAGAACTCTACGCAAAGGTTTAATCCAAAATCTCTTTATTTAGCAACGCAAAAAGACGCCTCTTAGGCGCCTTTTTGTTCATAGAGATAGAGATCACTTTTAAAGTTATACGTAAAGAGATCTAGGTTTTACCTAGATCTCTTTTCTATATCTTTATAAAATTAGTATAAAGTTACATAACCAAATACTACTAACACTGCTAATAAAATAGTAGCGTAAGTCCAACCGATTTTTTTATTACGGCATTTGTTTAATTCTGGAGCTGACATAATTTAATCCTTATCAATAAGTTTCTTAAACTTTAAGTTAATCTTATATGTCTATATAATAACATAGAAGCAAAAGTTTAACCTATTTTCTCAAAAAATTTTCTTACCTACTAAGTTTACCTTCCACTCCTCAAGAAAATAATAATTAAAGATCAAGCACTTATAAAGTTATTCACCTCTATATCACAAAACTAAAGTAAAATAATTGTTGATCAACTTAGTCCGAAATTATTAATTCTGCAAATGAAAAAGTCTCGCTTAACAGCGAGACCTTTTTCAACTTTAAAATTTAACCTTTAACTTAGTCTTTAACAAAAACTTACCTTAAGCTTTTTTGTAAACTGGGTGCTTACGACAAAGTTCTTGTACTTTTGCACGCGCAGTTGCAACAACTTGTTCTTGCGTTCCAGGATTGTTAAAGCTATCTAATAAGTCACAGATAACATGAGTTAACTCTTTTGTATCTTCCACCGTAAAACCTCGGCGCGTAATAGCAGGGGTACCAAAACGTACACCAGAAGTTTGGAATGGAGAACGAGTTTCACCTGGAACAGAGTTTTTATTTGCCGTAATCCAAGCTTGTTCTAATAATGAAGCAGCTTGTTTACCAGAATACTCTTTACCAAGTAAATCTAACAGTAATAAATGGTTATCTGTACCACCTGAAACTATCTTATGTCCACGCTCTTGGAAAACGCTCACCATAGTTTTAGCATTATCAAGTACGCGCTGCATATAGTCTTTAAATTCAGGTTGTAAAGCTTCTTTGAATGCAACAGCTTTAGCCGCAATTACGTGCTCTAAAGGACCACCTTGGCTACCAGGGAATAAACCTGAATTTAGTTTTTTATAAAACTCTGGAGATTGCCCTTTAGCTAAGATCATACCACCACGAGGACCAGCTAGGGTTTTATGCGTAGTAGTTGTAACTACATGCGCATAATCAAATGGTGAAGGATATAAACCTGTAGCAATTAAACCTGCAACGTGCGCAATATCACATAGTAAGTATGCACCTACAGAATCCGCAATTTCACGCATACGTTTCCAATCAACTACACGTGAGTAAGCTGAAAAACCTGCTACTAAAAGTTTTGGTTTTACTTCTAAAGCTTTAGCAGCAATTGCATCATAATCTAGGTAACCGTTTGCGTCTACCCCATAACCATAAGATACGTAGTTTTTTCCAGAAAAACTTACTTTAGCACCGTGAGTTAAGTGACCACCAGCATCTAGATCCATTCCTAGTACTACATCACCATGGTCTAGTAAAGCTAAGTAAACTGCTAAATTTGCATTTGAACCTGAGTGAGGTTGAACATTTGCATAATCACATGCAAATAATTCTTTTGCACGCTCAACTGCAAGAGTTTCAGCTTTATCCACAAACTCACAACCATTGTAGTAACGAGCACGAGGATAGCCTTCTGCGTATTTATTTGTTAATACTGAACCTTGAAGCTCAAGTACTAATTCAGAAACATAGTTTTCAGAAGCAATTAATTCAATATGGTCTTCTTGACGTTGCTTCTCTTCTTCAACTGCTGCAAATAATTCAGCATCAAACTCTTGTAATGATTTTGAATTGATAGTCATGGGCAAATAACCTCCCAGATAAATATATTTTTAAAGAAATTTATAGCTTAAATACAAGCCCCTAAAATTATAGCTTAAATCATTTTTTTGTGCAGAGAAAGCTCACGAGCGCATCATCTGCTTTCAGGGACAGATAATTTCACTCACATTAAAAGAGGGTAGCCGAAGCTACCCCACTTTTAAAGTATTAATTTAAGTAATACTTCTCAATATATTAGCTAAGCACCTATTAGTTAGATGAGTTGCCTAACAGCTCATAGTTAATTTTTACATCATAAACTTTACGTAATTGTTGCATAAAGTTATTGTTGTAATCATAAGTAACTACTTGATTGTAGTTATCTTTGAACTGTTTTAACACCTCAGCAGGAGCTGCATTTTCTACGGTAAATCCATGTACAGCTAATAAGTATACACGATTATCTTGAGTATCATTTACTACTAAATAGTCAACAGGGTTACCTTTATAAGCAGAAGTAAATAGAGCTTCTAAGTAAGGAGACTGTTCTTTAGTAGGATTCATTAACTGCACTTCTTGCTCTGCTGATAAAGTTACTTTAGCATCTGCTAATAAGTTTTTAGCTTCTTCAACTGAAGCAGCTTCTAACTTAGGAGCTAGCTCATTTAATTTAGCTAAGTTAGCTTCTTGAGCTAATGCAAGTTTTGTATCAGCAGTTACGCGATCTTTAACCTCTTCAAGAGTTGGATATTCACTTGCAGTATATGAATCTAGTTGCGTGATAATCTCATCGTTTGAATCAGCAATACCTTGTGGTGAGTTTACACGGTTTACTTGCATGTCACCCGTGAAAGCTAAACGAGCAACATCAGATGGAATCATTGAAGGTAATGAGCTACTTGTGAACTCACTTGTTGTAATTACTGGTAACTCTAAGATTTTAGCAACTTGTGAAATATTACCGTAAGATTCAACAACTTCTTGTACTTTCGCAAATAGATTTTGTAAATAAGTTTGCTCATTAGCTCTAGTTAAAGTTGAGTTGATCTGTGCTTTTGCATCAGCATAACTCACAGTTGAGCTTTGTTTAGCATTTAAGAAAGCAATGTGGTACTTACCATCTGAATCTTTTACTGGATTCGAGTAAGTATGTACTTGCATTTCTGGCACTACATTTTTGAAGTAGGCTGGTAATTGGTTGGTTGATAAGTTACCTAAGCTACCATCGTTAAATCTTGCAGCTACGTCTGTAGAGTAAGTTTTAACAGCTTCTGTAAAGCTCATACCATTTTTTAAAGCTTCGATTACTTTATTAGCAGTTTCTTCGTTATCAACTACGATTGCAGAAAGATCATACACGCTTGAATTAAATAGCTGTGGATTTACATCGTAGTAAGCACGCATTTCCTCTTCAGTTGGTTTTGGCGCTTTAGCAGCTAACTCTGCACGGTTATAACGAATAAAACTTAATGAAGCTTTTGCAGGAATTGCATAATTATCACGATGTAAATCGTAGTAATTTTGTACTTGCTCTGCTGTAGCTTCAATTGAAGCGGCATTTGCACTTGCGTCTAATTGCGCTACTTGTACGTGCGCAGTTGCAAAAGATAAACGAATGTTTGTATCTAATTCTTTATCAGTTGTTACATAAGAATTATTTAATAAATTCGTAATAAACTGATCACGCATTTGGTTCGCAAGAATACCAAAGTATTGTTGCGTTGTTAAACCGTAATAATTTAAGAAAGCACGAATACGATCTTCTGAATATTGTCCATCAGCTCCGTGGAACATAGAGTTATTACGGATATTTTGAATAATTTCATTATCAGTAATTGAAACTCCGATGTCATTAGCATAAAGCAGACGTAAACGATCATTGATTAGATTGTCTAACACTGCCATACGTAATAACTGCTCATTTGCAGGAGTCATGAATTTTTCAAATTCTTCTTGACCGTAACTTTGTAATAATTGGTTATAACGTTGTTGGTAAGCTTGTTGGAATTCATTATATTGAATACCAACATCTTTATTACTAAAAGAAACTAAGTAGTTAGGTTGACGAATCCCTAGTCTTGAACCTGTGATTGTTTGGATAATAAACGGAATTGCAATCGCAACTGGTACTAGTTTAAATAAAAATGATTTTTGAATGGAATTAAACTTACCTATCATGGATATATAGTCCTTTGTTTGGGTAAACTTGTTATTGTAAATTCGGATTTTAACTGTTCTAAAAAATATACAGTCTAAACCTCCATTATACAATAAAGGGCTATTTTTACCAAAAAAAGATCAAGCCCCTAGCAATGCTAGGGGCTTGAAATCTCTTATTAAACTAATAGGATATAGTTAAATAAGGTTTAGTCTTTAAGTCAGTTTAAAATCTGTTTCAAATCTGTATTAAGCCAGTTTCGACTTAGTTTTAAGTCAGTTTTCAACTTAACTTTAGATTTTATGAACCAAACTTATTTACTTAAGCCAACTCTTTCAGGATCATCAATTACTTCAGATACCACATTAATACCAAAGTTATCCCCTACCATTTGCACTAGTTGGGTAATTGGTAATGGCGTGTACTTAGATTCACGTACATAGAAACGAGAAATCTTATCACCACTTAAACCATATACTCTTACTAAGCAAATTGCTGAAAGAATTGCAGGTAAACTTGGGTTAAAGGCAGCATTTTCAATATAACGACCAACAAAGAAATCACGGTCAACGGTTGCTGCAACCACAAAAGCTTCAGAGTTAGAGTAAGGAGAGTAAGTTTTACCTTGGCGAATAACTTTTTCTTTTACGTCATCGTAACAAGAATTATGGAAAACAGAACGATTATGATTGTTATCAAATAATCTTTCTTTGATATCTAAATCAGCAGGACCAAAACTATCTGGTAAATAATGGCTTAATGGCGCGCCATCAGGAATTTGTGGTAAATAAATTTTTAATTCTTTTGCCGTATTTACTTCATTGATAAATTGACGACAATGACCACAAGGAGAATAGTTAACAATAATTGATTTAATACCTCTTGCTCCAGAACAATAAGCATGGTTAATTGCACATTGTTCAGCATGAATCGTGTACTGCATATGTAAACCTTCATACTCTTGGTTACCACCAAAGTAGAAGTTACCATCTAAGTCTTCAATAATTGCTCCAACATTAAATTTGGAAATTACTGGATAAGCATAGCAAGTTGCAAAAGGTAAAAGAGCAAAATAGAGTTCTTGATCAGTTAAATTAAACTCTGTTTTTAACTCATGAGCTTGTTGTGCACTTATATAACCACGTAGATGATTATGTAATAAAGTACGGTGGATAGCCTTCTCAACTGGGGTTTCAATTGAATTTGTAAATGCTACTTGTGGAAATAGACTTGCCATAAAAATATCCTCAATGTCCTGTAAAGGGTTGCTAGAATTAGGTTTTGTCCTTACTTTTATTATAACACTAGTTTATATTTATCTCTTTGATTTTAATTAAGATTTATTATAATTTCTCCTAAACCTTGACATGCTTTTCTATTCAGATGGTAGTATCTTTTTAGAAAAAGTCTCAATTTTTTGAATAGGTAAAAGGCAAACTATTCATAGAATCTACCATGGAATAGTTTGCCTCTTGTTAAACTTAATATAAAGTTAGTAAGTAGAACTTATAAAAGCTCTATCACAAATTTTATTTTAATTATTAATTAAACCCTAACTTGTAGTAAATGTAAGCATTCTTTCTTGACCAACTAGATACATCATTTTTAGTAACTTTACTGTAAAAGAACATATTATCAGCTTTCTCAAGAGAAGAAATATCCCAATAATTTAAGTTAGAACTAAAGTTTTCAGCTCTAGAAAACATCATTGACATATCTTTCACATTTTTAACGTCCCAACGACTTAAATCTGAATTAAAATTTTTAGCTCCGGCAAACATGATTATCATGTTTTCAACTTTGCTAACATCCCAATTACTCAAATCAGAATTAAATTTTGTAGCATTTGCAAACATTGCTGACATATCTGTAACTTTACTAGTATCCCATTTACTTAAATCACTAGTAAAACTAGTAGCTTCACTAAACATTGAGCTCATATCCGTAACATTACTTACATTCCAAGAGCTTAAATCACTAGTAAAGCTAGTAGCTTTATAAAACATGCTACTCATATCTGTGACATTACTAACTTCCCAAGCGCTTAAATCACTATTAAAATTAGTAACTTCTGCAAACATACCACTCATATTGGTAACATTACTTACTTCCCAGTTACTTAAGTCTGAGTTGAAACTTTTAGCTTCTAGAAACATGTGTGACATGTCTTTTACTTTACTAACATTCCAATGACTCAAGTCAGAGTTGAAATTTACTGCACCATTAAACATTCCAAACATATCGGTAACTGCACCAGTATTCCATTTACTTAAATCACTAGTGAAGTTTGCAGAGTTATAAAACATCCTTCTCATGTTTGTAACATTACTAACATCCCAAGAGCTCAAATCTCTATCAAAATTTGTAGCATTTGAAAACATATAACTCATGTTAGTAACCTAAGTTACCTAGTTCATAGTCCCCACAGCCCGTGCAAAATATAAGCGCG
>NZ_NRHC01000096.1 GCF_003585885.1 Psittacicella hinzii
TCGAAAAAGTATTCAGAGATCTTAAAAATGACCAAGATTTCAATAGATTGAAAACAAAAAACAGTGAGACTACGAATGGAAAGATATTCTTAGTATTCCTAGCATTGATACTACGTAGTCACATGAAAAGATTGATAAAAGAAGATACGGTTACCATAAAATATACACTTAATAATGTAATCGAAGAGTTGGAAGATATTCGAATTCTAAATGACGGTAACAACAAATCTTTAGTAACTTTAAATGCTGAACAAAAGAATATAATCAGAGTTTTTGATTTAAGTATCTAATAAGAAAATGCAGTAGCTATTAAGCTACTGCATTTTCTTACGGCTATAAAAAATTACGGATTTCAGGTTGAAAGAGAACGAGAGAACAAAAAAGAACGCAAAGCCTATTGGTTTTGCGTTCTTTTTTACATTAAGATGTTGTTAGTACTTAAACACCAAGATGTTTTTTGGTACTTACAGTTTAAGACGTTGTTTAATACTTAGAGTAAGCTTGATTAACTTTCCATAAGTAACGACGTGTCTCTGCAGAATAGTGGTTCTTGGTAATGTGGTTATAGATTTGTTGTGGAGTCATGCGGTTAATGACATCAATCGCTTTGGCGCGATCTTTGTGGAAAGTTGATAGCATGCCACCAGGACCACCGTTATAAGAGCCAATTAACAGATAACGTCTTGAAAGAGGATTTTTTACATTCTGGAAGTAACGCGTTTGCATAATATGAATGTAAGTCGCCCCAAACTTAATGTTGTTCTCTGGATTAAAGAGGAACTTCTCGGTAGGTTGACGATCCATTCCTTGGTATCGATTTACTTCAAGTCCAGCTGTACGTGGAACAATTTGCATTAAACCGATAGCACGTGAAGATGAAATTGCGTAAGGGTTAAATGCTGATTCGATTTCCATAATTGCAAACATTAGTTTTGGATCAACATTATATTGGCTTGCGTATTTTAAAACTAAAGGACGGTACTGACTTGCACGAGCAGCTAAGTGGTCTTTGATTAGAGGAAGATCAATAAAGTAGTCAAAACTTCCATTAGCAAGCGTTTTAATGGCAATCTTTTGATTAAGCAGGTAGCGAGCAAATTGCTCTGCTTGTGCATAAGTACGAATAGATTTACCATTATTATCCACTACCTGATTTGCTAAGAATGGTGTACCACCGTTAAAAGGAATACTTGTATCGTAAAGGGTACCGTATTCTGGGCTAGTGTCCATTAATAGGGTATAGATAATTTCATTTTTAAGAACGTCATAGTAGTTTTCGTTTACAGTTTCAAAACGAATAAAACCACTTGCTAAGTGAATTGCTGAACGTGTTTTCCAGTTATCCGAATATTTTACTATGTCGGTAGGTCCGAACATAATTTCGTTAACTCCCCAAATATTATTGAGGTTGTTATTTAAATCACGCACAAAACGGTCAAGTTGGAGTTGATCATCAGCAGGTGCGGCTGCAGTTACGCTTGGACCTGAAGATGAACATGAAGCAAGAATTACTCCGGCTGTAATTGCAGTCAACCAGATACCTAACTTCTTTTTTAAAATTGTAGTCTTAGATATTACAAGGTTCATTATTTGCGTTCAGTTAAAAAATCGAGCCTCAAGAATTTGAGGCTTTTTATAGAGGAAAGAGGTAATGTTTACCAGTCTTGCAAGATTTTAACGTGAGGATTAAAGTGCTTTATATTTACCTTCACCAGCTTCTTCTTGCTCTTTTTTCTCTGGAGCTACATAACCTTGTACTGTCACATCCTTGCCGTTGAATAAGAAGTCTTCCATTGCTTGTTCAAGGATTTTACGATGTTCAAGGTTCATAAGGTTATAGTGATGTTCGTTTACTAGCATCGTTTGTTTCTTTAACCAAATAGCCCAAGCTTCTGCTGAAATATTTTCAAAGATACGTTTGCCAATTTCACCTGGGTAAAACTGCATAGGTAAACCTGGAGCTTCTTTTTGTAAATATTGGCAAAAAACCATACGTGTCATAGTTAAAACATCCTTTTTGTGTGGTTAGAATAAAACTTTTTCTCCTATATTTTACCATTAAAGAGCAAGTAATCGGCAAATAGTTAAAGAGGTTAACCTTAACTAAGCATGTTAGCAAGCGTGTTAACCCCATGAAAGTAATGCTACAGGTTTACTTGAGAGTAAGGGTAAAAATAAAGGTCTTGGAAGTTATGAGATCCTAGAGATAAGTAAAGCTACGGTTTAGCTAGTTTAGCTAGTTTAGCTCAATTGCAGCAAGGTGTTGAGTAAAGTAAAATCTAGAATGTGAAGAATGTAAGGTAAATTAAAGTCGCAGATTGAAGCCTCAAATTAAAGTTGCAACATTGGATACTCAAATTGAAGTTGTAAATTATATCTTCAAATTGAATTCTGAAATTGAGTTCTGATAAGACCGGTAATCTTTAGGAAGATAAGGGCAATAATCTAATTTACAATGAGGTAGTTTCGATAATGGAAGAAAATCCGTGAGTTAATTTTTTGTTATTTCTTTGTGTTATTTGGCTGGTCTGCCCCAGAGCAGTTCCAAAATTCTAGTGAGCTGTATCCCCCAAATGCTAGACAAAATTAGAAACTAACATTGGTTTTCATTGAGTTTTAATTAAGCTTTATTGATTGGCTTCATTTCTTTTGTCGCTTCTTCATTACCTCTTAGTAGGCTTGGTGTAGGTTTGGTAACTTAGTAGGGGGGGTAAAGTATGCTGTTAGTAAACTTAGTCGGCTATAGTGAACAGTAGCAGGCTTCAATATTTTTGAGTTTTTAAGCAGAGTAAGCTTTATTTACGCTTGCAATAAAAAATTATTTCGCTATAATAGCAACATCATAAAAGTATATCCACAATAGAAGTGGATTTACCTAGATTTGAACTAGTGTTGAAGATCTACTGTTGGTTTAACATAATTTATCCCTAATGATTTTTGATAAATTTATGTTTACTAAGTAGTTTCTCATTAGTAATTGTGTTATTTGGCAAAGCTCCCTTAAGATCATTCTCTTGATTTTGAGGGAGCTTTGCTTTTGGCGCTGTAAAATCTTGAGATTAAGAGTAAAACGCGTTACTAATTGAATAATATCCTAAATACTGGGCAAAACGAAAAGCTGGTATTTGGGAGTATTGCCTAGTATGTAAAATTTATTGATTATTTTTACTTATCGATGTATTTGTTTTTATAACTTTTTGTGTTATAATAAAATCGCAGTATTTTGCACTAGAATAAATTTACCCGTATGGCAAGAAAGCTAACCTAGTGTGAAGAACTAAGCGGGTAAAAAGATAATTTAAGGATTTCCTATGTTAGTACTTTTATCACCTGCAAAAACTTTTAATACTAAACTAGCAGTACCTTATGATTTTCCGGTACGCGCTCCAGAGTTTTACTCAACAAAAACTCAAGAGTTAATTAAAGAATTAAAAAAATTAGATTTAAAAGCGCTTGAGAGCCTTTTAGATGTAAGCGAAAAAATTGCGCAAACAAACTTAGAACGTTATACTTCTTGGACTAAAGAGCTTAATGCAGAGAATGCAAAACCTGCTGCTTTTAGTTTCTGGGGAGATGTAAATAAGCATTTTGACGCATTTTCTTTAAGCCAAGAGCAATTAGAATATGCAGACAATAATGTACTGTATCTAAGTGGTTTATATGGACCAGTACGTCCATTAGACGCAATTAAAGAGTACCGTCTAGAAATGGGTAAAGCTTTAGCAACTTCAGCTACTTGTAAAAACCTTTATCAGTTCTGGCAAAAAACTTTAGTTGATTACCTAAATCAACGTATTAAAGACGAAAAACATAGTTTTATTTTAAACCTAGCTTCAAAAGAATACGCAGGTGCTGTTGATTTTAAACAACTAAGCGTTCCAAGTATTGAAGTGCAGTTTAAAGACCAAAAGAATGGTGTTTATAAAGTTATTTCTGTAATTGCTAAACGTAGCCGTGGTGAGTTTGCTCGCTGGGTTGTGGAAAATAAAATTACAGAAGTAGAAGAGTTAAAAGGGTTTAACGTAGGTGGTTACTACTTTAAACCAGAAGAATCAACTGATTCGTTATTTACTTTTTATCGCGATGAAAAGTAAGTAATTAAATTTCAAGTGTTTGTGAATTTGAAGTCTAGATAGTTATATCTAGACTTTTTTAACAATTAAAGAGCTAGATTTGCTATAATTTACCTCTTTGCCAAAGATAGGTAATTAAGTTAAAAACTTGTTTAAAAGATGTCACGTATTTCTTCAAGATTTCATTGAAATTATTGAGGACTTTAAGTAAAAACTCATGTTTAGAATTAGAGTAATAGCTACATAGTTGGATAGACTTTGAATCTGGGGTTTGCACTTAAAAGGTGAACATCAGATCAGAACGTGAGGAGTGAATTTTGAGTTTTAACTATGTAATTTAACCTAGTTACGCTCTTTTTTACAAGAGAATAGTAAGAATTTGGTAAGAATTTAGTAAAAAACGAGTTAGTAAACGAGTAAGTAACGATTTTAGTTGGTATTTATCTCTAGTTATGAGTACAGTAAAACAACCTTTATCTGCAGAAGATTATAAACGTATAGTCGGTAAGGCTTCAGTAGCAGCAATTTGTACAGCCTTTAGTTTAATCTTGATTAAACTAGTGGTGGTAATTATGAGTAACTCTATTTCCCTGTATGCCTCTTTAATGGATTCAGTGTTTGACGTTACTTGTAGTTTAATAAACTTTATTATCTTGCGTAAAGCCCTTAAACCGGCGGATGTAGATCATACCTTTGGGCATGGAAAACTAGAATACTTTGGTATTCTCGGACAAAGTATTTTCATTGGTACCCTTGCTATCATGCTAATCATTAGTGCCGTAAACCGTTTTTCTACTCCTGTACCAATTGAAAAAACGACTTTATCAGTGGTTATTTTGATAATCACGATTATGGTAACTGCAGGGCTGGTTGCTTACCAACAACGTATTATCAATCTAACGGGATCCAAAATGATCCAAGTAGATCAAGCGCACTACAAGATGGACTGTTTTATGAATGGTTCAGTAGCTATTGCTATGATCTTTGCTCATTTTGGTTATGCTAAAGTAGATTTAATTTTAGCAATAATTATTGGTCTTTATATGCTCTACTCAGTTTATGAGATGCTCAAAACTGCAGTAGATGGTTTAACTGATAAAGTTCTCCCAGAAGAAGATTTAAAACTGATTGAGCTAACAATCAATAAACACCCTAAAGTTATTGGCATTCACGAGTTAAGAACTCGTCAAGCTGCCAATACGAAATACATTCAATTTCACTTAGAATTAGATAACGACATTCTTTTACGTGAAGCTCATGATATCTGTGATGAACTAGAAACTACCTTATTAGCGGTATTCCCAGATGCAATGATCACTATTCACCCAGAGCCTCAAAGTGTAGCAAAACTAGAAGCCGAGGGGAGATATCAAGCTAAAACAGATGAAGGCTTAATTGAGTTAATCCAAAACTTTGTTGATCAAGAGAATGACAATAAAGGTAATAAGAAAAACAAAAGCAAAGGCTCACATAAGAAGAAAGGGCAATAATTAGCTTTAACCTTTTAAGTCTTTTTAAGTCTTTAAAGTCTTTAAAGTCTTCAAAGTCTTTAAAGTCTTTAAAGTAATGTATAGTGATTTAATGTAACTAAAGAGGCAGGAGAAAAGTTCCTGCCTCTTTAGTTTTGTCTGGGTTACCTCTAGTTTAATCCTATTCTCCCGAAATT
>NZ_NRHC01000097.1 GCF_003585885.1 Psittacicella hinzii
TTGAGTAATTAACCATTGCTTTGCTTATTACCATTTTGTAATGAACGTTTACGATTTAAACGTACTAGTCTGTGTTTGAAATTCATTACTCTACGTAAGTTTTTGATAGATTTCTTTTTAATTTTACGCATATGTACTCCTTATTGAGTTGTAAAAACATTAGTAAACATAAAGTTTTAAATAGCGTAAGATTCTATATTAGTTTTACTTAGTAAGAGTAAGGTTGCCTGAGAAGAAAGTAAAACTAATTTGTCAGGATAATTTAAACTTTGTATTTACTTTTATCTAAATTTTTATCTTTAACAAATACAAGCTTAAGCTTGTTAAAGTATGGTTAATTTAATGTGCACCTAAAAGCATTTGCTTTAATTTTGCTTTAAAAACAATAAGTAATAACTTTATATTTTTTACGTTGCAAAATTTGCACATTTCTACGTATTTTACTAGCATTTGTTAATACTGTCAAATAAATCTTATAAAACTGTATAATTTGTAGTAGTTTAAGAGAGAAAAGTCTAATAAAGGTAGATAACTAATTTATAATAGATAGATGTTTTTAATCTAGACCTGAAAAATTATGAAAGAATCTTACGTAATAAATTCACCAGCTAAATTAAATCTGCTTTTAAATGTTGATGGAAAATGTAGCAATGGATACCATGCTATAAGTACATATTTTAAAATTCTGCCACAGATATCTGACTATTTATTAGTAACTTGGGAGCAAATTGCTGACCCTAGTACTATGCCTGCTAATTTAAAAGAAGCTGGCAAAATCTTCTTAGAAAATTTAGAAATTAACGGTTTTGATAATATAGCCTCAAAAGAAGAAAACCTGATTTATAAAGCAATTTATCAACTAGTTAATAGTCCTGAACTTTTAAGTACTTGCGAGCTTGAGCATATTAAACGCTTTGCAAGCTATAAATTAGTAGTAAACGTTGATAAAAGAATTCCGGTACAAGGAGGGCTCGGTGGTGGGTCATCAAATGGTTCTGCTATTTTAAAAGCTGTAGCTCATCGCTTTTTTCCTCTATTAACTCCTAGTAATCTAGTATCAATTGCCCAAAGAGTAGGGGCTGATTGTTCGATTTTTGTTTATGCTAAATCTTCATTAGCTTATCGTATTGGTGATTTACTTTTTACTCCGCAATATAAAGAGTTTTATTTAATCTTTGACCAATTATTTAGATATGTAGAAAGAGCTGAACAAGAGTTAGCAAGAAATGGCTATGATTTAACAGATCCTTTAAGCTTTTATGACTACGGTTCAAGAGAGTTCAAGATTTCTGAAAACACTGCCTTTGTGCATCAGTTATTGTTAATTTTATTAGACTTAACTCGTTTACTAATCGAAGCAGTTAACCGTAATCCAAATATTATTCCGGATCAAGCACTAGACTACATTAGTTTAGCTAAACACTTAGAACAAAAATATAGTAGTTGGTTAGATGGCTATTTCTTAGTATTTACCTCTGACTATAAAGTAAACACTAAAGAAGCTTTTAATAACTTAAGTAGCGAAGTAGCACAGCTTCATGATGAAGATGTTGAGTTTTATAAACAAATTTCCTTACAAAGTTGGACTAACATGCTAAGTGATTTTACTTTAGACGTTAATGGTAATGAAAAGAACGTGAATTCCTTTGCTGCTTACTTCTTTAGTTCAAATCCTCTTATTAATAATTTAAAAGAGAAGTTTAGTAATAATTTACAGCTAACTGGAACTGGAGCTACTTGTTACGTTTATGTTCCACGTTCTGAAACATTATTAAATTGGTATCTACGTAAGTTTAAAGATTTTTGTTTAACTAATGAACAAGCTGCAGAGAAAAACTTACAGATGTATAAAATAGATACCTTAACTTCAAAAATTGAGATTTGGTCAGCTTAATCTAAAAGTATAAAACATAGTTAAAAAGACGTAAATATTTAAAAAGTAAAAGAGATAAAGCGTTTTTTAACTTGATTTTTTAGATTTTTGCTATATATTATACATAGGAAAGTATTATTAATAATAAAACAAAAAATCTCTAAGGATTTAGTATGACTAAAGAAGTAGATTTAGAAGTTTGTCCTGAATTAGCTGAATTAAATAGAATTGCTACTAATCTAGCTAATGATGAACTACCTCAAGATCTTGAGCAAAGTTTAAACGATTATTTAGTAGTTACTTTGAAACTAAATGAAAGCGTTAAAGCTTATAATGAGTTACAAAGTGAATTAGTACAGTTTACAGATGAGTTAAATAGTATTAAAAGAACTTTAAGTTTTGAAGAATCTACTCGTAGCTTATTAGTAAATGGTGTGAGAGCAAAACTTTACGAAGAAAGTTTAAAACCAGCTCTAGTAAAATTAAAAGAAGAAGTAAACAAATACTATGCTTTATGTGAAAGCGAAGAGAATCTTAGAGCTAGTGTTGAAGGGGTAAAACTAATTGTTAAATCTTTTGAAGATGCTTTAGCAAGTCTAGGTGTTCATCAGAAAGAAGAGCAATTAGATACTCAAGAAACAGAGAAGTCTGAAGAAGAGAAATAGTTCTAGGAGTGACTGAGATGCATTATAAAGCTGATTTTAATAAAGAAAATGAAACTTCAGTAGAGACTGAAGAAGTAAAAGCAACTGAACAAACTCAAACTGCAGAAGCAGAAGCAAAAGCAGAGGAAACAGAAGCTAAACAAGAGACAACAACTCAAGAGGAAGCTGACAATACAGCAGAAGCTAGTTTTGAAGACAAAGAGAATACAGAAGTGGAAGCTGAGGTAGTTGAAGAGCCTAAGATTGATTTAGCAAGTGAAGTTTCTGACAAAGGTTTTGTTTCTGAAAAAGCAATTTCTTATCTAGAAGATACTATTAAAGCTCTGAAAGAAAATGCTTTAACTGAAGAAGAGCAAAAAACTTTAGTTGCGCAATTAAAAGTATTAGTTGCAAAACAATACGAACAAGTAAAAACAATTTTAACTACAGATTTAGATAGAGATACCCAACGTTTAGCGGGTGCTAAATACATGTTAGAAGAAGAAAAGCGTCGTTTAGAGCGTGCTAAAAGAGATAGTAATAACGCTAAAGACTTTGCTAATGAGAAAATTGTAAAAGATGCAATTAAACCTTTATTCTCTAACTTAAACTTAGCAATCAGCCGTTTACCAAAAGATTCAAATCATCAAGATTTTGATCAGTTTACGGGTAACTTAGTTAGCTTTGAAGCGGAATTCAAAAAAGCTTTAGAAGCTCATGGAATTAAAATTTATGGTCAAGTTGGTGATAAGTTTGATCCTAATATCCATGACGCTGTAGCACAATACCCATATCAAACTCCTGAACAAGCTGGAACTGTAGCTCATATAGTTTCACAAGGTTATGAGTTAAATGGTAGAGTTGTTTCTCCAGCTTCTGTAGTAGCTTACCAAGAAGATTAATAAAATAAATGCCTAACTATTATCTAGTTAGGCATTTATTTTTATTTAATTTTTTGCACTAGTTATGAGGAATTTCATCAGTTGTAAATGAATCATAACCATCACGAATGATTTTTTCTAATGCTTTACCGCCACCACGAGCAACACAAGTTAGAGGCTCGTCCGCGATGTAACAACCAATACCTGTTTTATCAGAGATTAGTTTGTCAATATTTTTTAATAAAGCGCCACCACCTGAAAGTGTAATACCATTTTTATAGATATCAGCAGCTAGTTCAGGTTTGGTTTTTTGGATAGTTGATTGAACTGCACGTACAATTTTATCTAGTGGATCAGCGATTGCTTCTACTACATCATTAGAAGTAATAGTTGCTTCACGAGGAAGATCTTCATTAATATTAAAACCTTGGATAACAATAGTTTTATTTTCTTCTTCGCTTAAGTAGATTGCAGAACCTACTTCATGTTTAATACGTTCAGCAGTGTGCTCACCGATTTTTAAACCAAATTTTGTTCTAATGTGTGAAATGATAGCTTCATCAATTTGGTCACCACCAACTCTTTCAGAGATTGCACATTCAATCCCGTCTAATGAAAGTACAGCAACTTCTGTTGTACCACCACCGATATCAACGATGAAAGAACCTTTAGGAGAACTTACAGGTAAGCCTGCACCTAATGCAGCAGCCATAGGCTCTTCAATAAGGTATACTTCACGCGCACCAGCACCTAAAGCCGCTTCTTTAATTGCACGACGCTCAACTTGAGTAGATTGGGCAGGTACACATACTAATACACGCGGACTTGGGCGGAAGAAATAAGTAGGTTTGTGAATTTTTTTGATAAAAAACTGTAACATCTTTTCAGTTAAAAGATAGTTTGAGATTACACCATCTTTTAACGGACGAGAAGCTAGAAGGTTTTTAGGAGTTTTACCTAACATAGCTTTAGCATTGTGACCAACATCAGCAATGTCAAGTAAAGCACCATTTGCATCACGACGTACAGCTACTACTGATGGTTCGTCTAGAACGATACCTTTATCACGTACGTAAATTAGAGTGTTAGCTGTTCCAAGATCGATTGCAATATCGTTTGAAAACATTCCAAAGATTTTTTTAAACATTTATTTTCCAGATTGTATTAGTACTTATTTGTGAAAAACTAAGAGGAGACTTTTTTCTCGCTAATATTATAGCAAAAATCTAATTAAAAATTATTAAAGTGAACCTTGACATTATAACAAAGAGTAAAAATGATCTTAGTTTAAATGCTCAATAATTTTTTGGTAATTTAAGTGATAATTAGAAATCTCTTGCATAATACTACTAAGATATGGGCTATTTTTTGAATTTACAGTGTCGAGTAGATCTTTTATTGTTCCGGAGAAAATAACTTTACCACCTTTTTCAGCTGAACCTGGACCAAACTCAACAAGGTAATCACAGTTGTAGATTAAATCAACATTGTGTTCAATAATAACAAGCGTATGCCCCTCATTTTTTAGCTCTACCATAAAGTCTAACATAGATTGAATATCATCAAAGTGTAAGCCTGTGGATGGTTCGTCAATAATGATTAGACATTCTGGGTTTTTACGTCTTGTTTTAACGTCAGTGATAGAAATTTCTTTGATAAGGTATAGCCTTTGTAGCTCCCCACCAGAGATATTACTTAAATAGCGGTTAAGATTTAAATGTCCTAAGCGGAAACGCTTTAAATATCCTAGTTTTAAGATAATATTTTTTAAATTTAAAGAAGGATTACGTTTGTGATATTTGATTAAGAAATCAAAGGCTTGATCTACAGTTAAATTACTAAATTCGGAAATATTGTATTTAACACTGGAATTAGGATCGTAAGCAATAGTTTCTGCAAGGACATATGGAGCAAATCCAGCACCATTACACTCAAAGCAGGTAACTTTCTCTACATTATCCTCTTCGAGGTTAATTGTAATAAACTGCTTCCCTTTACATTCTGGACAAAGATTTTTTGTGTATTTTCTTTTCACAACAAAATCTTTGGCAGTTAGGTTTTTAGCCTTACCTTTTTGTTCACGTTGAAGCATTGCACTATTTTCATAAAATAGGGTAGCAAGCTCTTCATCCATCTCGATAAATTTGAGTAGAGTTTTACTATAGTCATTTTTACCAATAGATTGACTAGCATAAAGAACGCGATCAAATCTACTTAGACGTGATTTCTTTTCAAAACCAATCCCGAGAATATTATCTAGCTTAAATTTTTTCTGCAGATCTTTTGGTAAGCAACGTTTTGTTTCAAATTCTTTTTCTTTGATTTTTAAACAAGCTTCAGTTGCTGCGTAAAGCACTTTATCCGCAAATATTGATTTACCAGAACCAGAAACCCCTGTAATTACGTTAATAGCATTGCGCACAAGCGTAATTGTTTCTTGTTCAAAGTAACCCACATTGATGTTTTTATAAACAATTTTAGTGTGATCTTTTAACTTTTGTGCTCGATATTCTGGAGAAACCAAGGTTTTTACTGCAACACCTTGTTCTTTCGCATACTCTTCAATTTTTTCTAAAGTAAAAGTACGTTTGTAATTGGTATTAACTAAAGCAACTTTAAGGCTTTCTTGATCGATAGTGGCTCTTAAACTATCGAGCTCTTGGTTATACTCAAAATTATTTACTTCAGATAAAACTTGAGATATTGGTTGCTCAAATTTGAGATATTTATTTAAAGCAAGGTCAGCTTTATCTAAATTCGCTCTTTGATCATTAAATAAAATATTTCCTTCATTTAAGTAGATAAGGTAGTCAGCTTGCTCAATAAAGTCACGATCGTGTTCAATAGCAATAACAGAATTACCTTTTTCTACGAGCTGACGGATTTTTTTAATTAAGCGATGATTATCTGCAGGGTGTAGACCAATTGAAGGTTCATCTAGGATATAAGTTACATTTGTAGTTTGACTACTTAGAATTTTACTTAGTAAAATACGTTGAACTTCGCCACCAGATAAAGTATCAATTTTACGAGCTAAGTTAAGGTAAGTAATGTTTATATCAATTAAATGCTCTAGTTTTTCAACAATTTCACCGATTAAAGCATTTTTAAAGGCTTCTAAATCGATAATTGAAGAATTAGCTTGCTCATCTTCAATAGTGGTAATTTGAGCTTTTAAGAAAGAGTGAAGCTTTTCTAAAGTTAAGTTATAAAGCTCTGCATAATTTTTATCAGCAAAGGTAGCTTGGAAAATGTGCTCTGCTAATCCTGTACCAAAACATGTAGAGCAAAGATCTTTGGTACTATTATCTTCAACTGGATCAATCCCAGTGCCACCGCAGCTCTGACAGCGGTGTTTACCATAAGTTGAAAAGGTAGAAGGATTTTTTAGATCAAGGATTTGTTCTTTATCCCCCGAGCTTACTGTACTGATTAGACTATGGTCTTCTACTTTCTTATTTAGTGGAGAGTAAAAGCCAATTTGAGGCGGATAAACTAATCTTAGAGCGTTAAAGTTTTTATTACTATAGTCTGTAACTTCTTTTTTATCGAGTTCAGTTAAACCTAGAGAGGTTAAATTAGTTAGTAAAGAAGCATTTTGATTGAATAAGTCTTGAAATAGTTTTTCTTGAAATTGTAAAACTTCATAAAAATCTGACTGGAGTTCAACCAAGAAATCTTCAGATAAAACTTTCCCATTACGGAACTTGTTAAAAGAAACGTCAATACTTTCTATTGCAAAAGGCAAGTCATTAACTTCAAAATCTTTAAGATCATAGAAGTCAAATAAGTGCTTTTTATTAATGATAACTATATCTAGATAAGAAGAATAGAAGTCTTCAATTATGTTTAAGATTTTTTTATTAAAGTCGACAATTTCTTCTTTACTCAAATCCTTAGCCGAAGAAAAATCTAGTTTCTGTACGCTTGGAATAAGTGCTAAAGGTACAGGCATAGTTAAGTAAAAACGTTGTTGTATGCGGTCTTTAACTACTTCATAAAATTGCTCATCAGGAGCTGGAGAATCTTCAATTAATTTAACTAAAGTTTCATAAGTTAAAGCTTGATTACCTTCTTGATTATTAAATGTTGCAAAGTAAGTAAAAAGAAGATTTAAAGGATGATCAATACCAAGAAGTTGAGCTAAATTTAAACGTTTATTTTTATTGATAAAGCGTTGGCTTAAGTACTGAATAGGAGTTATACCTGTAACTTGTAAACGCTTGTTATTATTGTAATATGAGCTTATATTAAAGGATTGCGGTGAAAGGTTTAGGATCTCTTGTGATTTAGGGATGAGAATGTCTTTAATAAGAGTTGTTTTACCACTTCCAGATGGCCCTGAAAGAACAACAAACTGATTTAAAGGAATTTTTAAATCAGGGATGTGTAAGTTGTTAACATAGGCATTTTGGAGGTGAATAAATTTATTTTCTTGCATACTTTAATTTGGATGATACGTAAAGATATCTAATATTATACGTGATTTATCGGCAGGATTAGGTATTATCTTAACTATACTTTTATAGTTTTAGAAGTCTATAAATAAGATAATTATGTTATAATGAAGCATATCCTTGTAAAAAGAATATCATTAATAATTAATATTGCTACTTCTCTAGTAATTAGTTTAAATGTAACGATTTAAATTACGGAAAAATAAGAAAACGAAAGTAAAAAATTTAAACGAAAAATTATTTAAACGAATATTAAAAAATTAATGATCTATCGTAATACATTTTAATCAGTTATAGGAGCATAGTATGGCTTTATACTTAAACCGAGTGACTTTAATCGGTAACTTAGGACAAGATCCTCAAGTATTTAATGGTCAAGGTTATACCCTTTATACTTTCTCTGTTGCTACTTCAAGAAGTTACAGAGATAATAATACCGGTGAATGGGTAAATGCTACAGATTGGCATCGCTGTGTTGTTTTCTTAAATAGTAATACCCCTCAACCTTTAGCACAAGCAATACAAAATATTCGTAAAGGTTCATATGTTTACGTTGAAGGTTCATTACGTAATCGTAAATATATGGATCAAGCAACTAATACTGAAAGAAATACGATTGAGATTTCAGTAGAAAATCTTCATATTTTAGAAAGACAAAACTTTGCTAATAATAGCAATGGTTTTGCAAATCAGAATTCATTTAACTCACAAAACAATCGTTCTGGATTTAATAACCAAAACGCAGGTTTTAACAACGGTGGGTTCAATAACCAAAATTCAGGCTTTAGCAGTCAGAACTCAAACTTTAATAATCAAAACTCGCAAGATTCTGGATTTAATAATCAATCTTCAGGTTTTAATAGTGGTTTTTCTAGCAATGCTAACTCAGGAACTACTGCAAGTTGGGGCAATAGCTCGACAACTTTCAAGAAAGAAACAAGCCAAAGTAGTCCTTACGAAGCAACTGAAAGTCAACCTTTAAGTAGTAAAGCTACAAATCAAACAGTAAGTAAAAATGTTGTGGCTGAAGAAGTTGATTCTGACGATCAAATTCCATTCTAACAAATATAAGCTCTTGCGTAAGCAAGGGCTAAAATTAGATAAGGATATTTAGCTATGGCAATGTATTTAAATAAAGTTTACTTAGTTGGGAATGTAGGTAGAGATCCTGAATTCTTTCAATCAAGAAATGGGGAGTTTGCTGCTTTTTCGTTAGCAACAAGTACTTTTTGGTTAGATCGTACCACAAATCAGTGGCAAAGTAATACAGATTGGCATAGAATTGTTTGTTACAACGAAAGATCTGTAAGAGTGATCCACACAATAGCTAAAGGTTCTTTAGTTTTTGTTGAAGGAAGTATAAAGTCAAGAAAATATTTGGATAAGCTAACAAATACAGAAAGAACTTCGATAGAGATCCAAGCTGATACTGTGCAAGCTCTTATTCGTCCTCCACGTAATAATGAAAACCAATATGGTGATGTAGATGGTTATGGTAATGGAAATTATGGTAACAATAGTTTCATGAATAACCCTAATGGCAATAATTACGCTGGCTACAATAACCAGAATTACTATAACGGTAATCAAAATAGTTATCAAAACCAAAATAACTACCAGAACCAGAATGGTTTTCAAAATTCCAATAGCTATCCGAACAACTATCAAAATAGTTACCAAGGAAATAATTGGGCGAATAATAATGGCTACTCACCTTATGGTTCTGAACAAAATTTAGCAAATCATTATGCCCCGCAGTCTCAAGGTTATCAACAAAACTTTGCTGATGATTACATGAATCATCAAGCTAGCTTGAATCAATGGCAAGAAGATTCTGGTGCAAAAGCAAATTCTAATTTTGGCGCAAATCAGGACGCTGTATATGAGCAATATAAAACAGGTCCTCAATCAGCAATAAATCCAAATGCAGATTTAGTTGTATCTACACAATACAGCCCTGAAGATAAAGTTAAACTAGCACAGGAAAGTTTAACAGCAAAACAATCTCCTGATCATGATTTTGTTGATTTAGATCTTTTAAAAGATCAAGATGATAGTGATTTTTTAGAAGAAAAGAAAGCTAAAGACGTAAAAGTGAAAGAGAAATCTTCAGCTTCAAATACGTATGAAAGTGAGAGCACTTCAATTAGTGAAGATGATCTACCATTTTAAATTATTACAATAAAAATAATCCCTA
>NZ_NRHC01000098.1 GCF_003585885.1 Psittacicella hinzii
ATTGATGATTGATGATTGATCACCAATAATCAAGGGAAGAGTTAATTAAACTTTGATTTTTAAAAATATATCGATATAACGATATATAGTCTAATGAATTTAAACCAGTGTAGATATGCACAAGCCAAAGATGACAAGAGCATTTGCTTTTTTGTCGTTACTTATTGTTATTACTTATTAGCGTTACTAATTAGTGGCAATGAGTTAGCTTGAACATACCTATTTATAAATGTGATTTACCAGACACACAACACAATTGTGCACCAACAATTTATCCACTAAATTTAAGCCAAAAGATTCATCACTCAACAAGTTTTCTTTAGTTGATTGACCTTTGGTTTAGTTAAGTTAAAACTTTTGGAAGTTGTTTGCTTTTACAACTGTAATTTGTAAGTTGAGCAAAAACTTGAGTTGAGGCTCGAGTTTGCGCTGGCTTGCGAATGGGAGCTTAGGTTCAGTTTTGTGCTTAAGCTAAAAGTTGAGAATTAAACAACTTTCCTCAAAGTTTTATGAGTTGATCGCTTTAGAGTAAAGCAACGTATCAGATTTTGCAAACAAACAAGTAATTACAGCGCAAGCTCAACTACAAGGCAGCAAAATCTAAAGTATGCAGATTTAAACTAAGCGTTTAGTTTAAATTTAAACAGGTCTGTAGATCAAAGTGGTCTGTAGGTAAAAGTAAATCTTGGCTGTTGCTAAGATAAACCTTAATGTAAAGGTTAAATGTAAAGGGTAAGGGTTAAATCAAGGTAAGGGTAACTTACTGTACTAAGGTAACCTGCATCAGCGGTACCTAGTGCTTTAATCCTATGCAGTATCCTATGAAATATCCTATGTTGCATTTGATACTGCCTCCAATACATATCTTATACCGATCCTATGCAGATCCCACCGAGATCATACACAGCACCCTTACTTTGGTTTTGCGTAAAGTCTGCTAAAAAATCTAAACAACAAAACTTAAAAACTTAAAACTAAGCTTAAATAAAAAATTAAGTGTTTAAAGAAAAGGCCTATCTCTAGCTAGAGATATTTAACTTATTAGCCTACAGCTAATAAGTTAAAGCTATCCTAATCCTTAAACATTTTAATTTTCTGTTGTTTTACCTTTTAGTGATCATCTCCTAAATTTACTTTCTAACGTAAATCTCGATTTAGGTTAGAGCAAATTATTTACCTCTAAGAGGCAAATTAGTGGAGGTTATAAAAACATTAAGTTCGTTCTTATCTTAGAAAAACATTTTGTTTTTATGCCTCCAAAGGCTACTTCGCAGAGGGAAAATACATGTAAGTAAACCAAGCGAACTGTTGCTTGAGAGTTAAGTTAGTTTACCTAGTTAGCTAAAGCTAAATTGTTAGCTAGTCTGCTTTGTTAGTCAGCTTACTCTGTAAGCCAACCTACTCTACAAGTAAGTAGTTCAGCAAATGACTTAGATAGTTTACCCACCCGAACGTTTTTAAACTGTTCTACTTTCAAATATTTACTCTAAGTTGTTTGTCTTGGTTTGTGTCTACCATTTGAGGGCAACCTCACAGTTAATCGTAACCTCATCTTGAGGTAACTTCTGCCTAGGTTCTTAACCTAGAGACAGAGTGAAGTTTTGTAAAGAGGCAAAAGTTCAAGCTTACTACAAACTTCAGGACAACCTTGAATAATTTTTGCTGATTTTAAAACTTATCTCGCAACTAAACCTCGTTATCTCCAAAGTAAAACTTTACTGTTAAAACAAGAATAAGACCCAAGTTGCTTTATGCTTACTATTTGCTAAAAGTTATTTATTAGCTCTACTTCTGTAAAGAGGGGGAGCGCTACCAAGCTAGTAAGCTTAGAACAGCTAGTTGTTTATCCACAAAAGATTTAGCTTTTGTGCTTGTTTTAACAATTCTCGGTTTTGTTTTACTTTTTGGGATTCTTGCAGGGTTAGTCTACAAAACTTTATGCTCCTGCTTAAAGTTTTTTCTTCTTATTAGAGGGGTATACGGTTAACGTGATTTTGCATTTGGAGCTCAAAACTTTGGTTAAAAGTGGTTAAAAGGTAGTTAAAGGAATTTAATTGCTATTTGCTTACTATTTAATTGAAGTGGGGAGTCAAGAGTGCGAGTAATATGCCAAACTCGGCAAATGTGCGCACAGAGGCAGTGCTTTGTTGAGTTAATTTAATCTGCTTTCTTTGGCTAGACCTACTTATATTTCCTCCTACAATAATCTTTATAGAGCGCAAGATAAGCTCATTGCAAGAAGCTGTGTTTATAGATGTTCATCTGCTAGATGTTCATCTGCTAGATGTTTATATGCTAGTTGTTCATCTTCTCGTAGTTGTTTTGTTCATCTTCGAAATCGAACAATTACCTCACTGTCTCTTGCTTGTGCAAACCTTGTCTTTATAGAGATGTCTCGGTATTTCATAAATATGAATAAAATCTATAAACTCAAATTCAATAGACAAACTCTCTCTTTGGATGCTGTTTCTGAACTAGCGACCAACTACACCACAGCTGTGTCGTCTACCAACGAAGAAGCATTAAAAGATACTCGAGTTTTAAAAATCAATAAACTAAGTACCTTGTTAGGGAGCGTTTTAGTTCCAATTACCCTAGCGACAGCTTACGCTGATTCTGCACGTACGGGTATGGAAGTCATCAGCGGTACCGCTGATGTGGTAACTAAAGACTTAGTTACCACTATCACTAACTCTAATAATGCGATTATCCAGTGGCAAACATTTAACATTAATGCCAATGAAATTGTTAAGTTTATCCAAGAATCAGCAGATTCAGCTGTATTAAACCGTATTATTGGTGGTCAGATTTCACAAATTCTAGGTACTTTACAATCAAACGGTAAAGTATTTATTGTGAACCCTGCAGGTATCGTTTTTGGTGAGAACGCAAAAGTAGACGTAAACTCGCTAGTAGCGTCAACTCTTGATATTACTAATGAAGACTTTTTAAACGGTAACTACGTTTTTAGTCAAGAAAAAGATTCAGCTATCGCTTCGGTAATTAACAACGGGGTGATTAAAGTAAATGATGACGGTACTTTAGCTCTAGTGGGTGGTAAAGTACTTAACACTGGTGTGTTAGAAGCTAAAAATGGTACAGTTTACCTTTTAGCTGGTCAATCAATTACAATCCAAGATTTAGACAACCCAGCAATTTCTTATAAAGTTACTGCAGATAACAAAGCTGTGAACTTAGGGGAAATTGTTTCTAAACGTGTGTACTTATTAGCGAATAAAGTAGCTAATGGTTATACAAGCTTAGAAAGCTTTGCAGATATTATCTCTAACTCAGATTCTGCACGTCAGGCATCTATTTCAGCGACTGGTGAAGTTATCCTTTACGGTGCTTCAGAGTCAGATGCAGTGCAATCAACTACTTTAAATAATACGCAACTAGCAGCTAACTACACTAATCAGTCAAGTGTAGTAGTGTTAAACGGTACGATCAACACTTCTAATACAACAGGTACCGCGGGTACAGTTAAATTATTAGGTGACAACGTATCTTTAGAAAACAATGCTGTAATCAACGCTTCAGGTAATGTTGGTGGTTCAGTTTACGTTGGTGGTGACTTACAAGGTACTGGCGACTTAAAACTAGCTGCTACAACTAATGTGGCGACAGGTGCAACAGTTAATGTATCTGGTACAAATGGTGATGCAGGTACAGCAATTGTTTGGGGTAACCAAGCAGTTGTAGATGGAACTTTCTTAGCGACATCAGTATACGGTAACGGTGGCTTTGTAGAGACTTCAGGTCATAGTTTAGATTTACTTGATAACGTATCAGTAAATACAACTTCGGCTTACGGTTCTACAGGTAACTGGTTAATTGACCCGGATAGTGTGGTTATTGCTAACGATAACGAAACTTATGATAGTCGTCATGGTATTAGCTTCACTTGGGGCTCAACAATGTCGTCAAGCTCATTTAGTGTAACAGCTACGACAAAAGGTGACTATACAACATTAAAAGCATCTCAAGTTAATAGATACCTTAACTCTTCGAACGTAACTATTACTGCAAGCTATCAAGTTGCATTCTATAACGTTACAAGTGCGTATTTAAATTCAACTAATGCAAGCAACAGCTTAAACATTAGTGCTGCTAACATTGACTTCTATAACAGTAACTTTACAATTGCTGGAGCATTAAATTTCTTAAATTCTAATGCTGGTATTACTTTACAGAACTCAAAATTAACTGTTGGTAGCCTTACAACCTATAACACAACTTCAAACATAACCATCTTCAATACTACAATTAACACTACGAGAGGCAACATCACCTTAAACACAACAGCTCGTGTTAATTTAGTAAATGGCTCATTATTAAATGCGACTGGTTATGGAGTAACCATTAGAACTCAAGGAGCTGATGGTAGTACGTTTGATAACTCATCGATTACTGCTAACAACATTACCTACGTTAATGATCCAAGCAACCCATTAAAAAATATGAACAGTTACGTTAACATCACTAACACGACGTTTAACGCAACTGGTAATCTGACTTTTAACTCAACAGCGGGTTCTTTAAACGTTACTAACTCAACTTTCAAGGGTGGTAATGTGACAATGAACTTACGTACGGGTTACTCTTACTATGATGGTGCTTCTAACGTAGCTGCCTCGAAGATTGTTAACTCAACTGTTTGCGCAACTACTAACTTTACGTTAAACCTATACTGTCGTACAGAGGAAGCTAACTGGACTGTTGCTATGGCGTCAAGTGGCACCAAGTACTTCAACTGGTTCGAGATTGATGGCTTAAATGTAACGGCTAGTAATGCGAACTTATCAGGTAGTGCGACTCGTTTAAACATCAACCGTTTAAATGCAAGTGTTACTGGTAATATCTCTTTCAGAACCAACACTAGTATCTATTCATATAAGAATGGTACTAGTCCTTCTGGTCCTGGTAACAACATTTCGAACAGTGTAATTAATGCTGGTAATGTTTCGTTCTACTCTGAACAAGCTTCAAGTGACTTAAGTAATGTTACTGTTAATGCTACTAACTTAATTTCGATTACAGGAGCAAAAACGTATACAACTAGTTCTAGATTGAACGCTAGCGGTGTAAACGTCTCTTTAAATCAAGATTTATCATTTGCTGACACAGTAATATGTGCAACTAGTCAAGATGTTTGCATCTCTACTAATGGTACGTGGATTCATTTAAGTAACACGACCATTAACAAGTCTCAAGCTGGTAACATTCGTATCTTTGCTAATACTGTAGCTGTATACTTAAGTAACGGTACAAAAATTAATGGTACTTCTGATACTGTAGATGGTACTTCAGGGGTAACTACAACTATCTATAGTGGTACTAACCTAACGTTAAGCAATGTAAGTGTAAGAAGTTACTTAGTTAACTTATCAACTAACGTAAGTAGAAAAACTGCGAACCTAACCTTAATTAGTTCAAACGTAACTTCAGTAGGTGCAAATAGTACTACTGGTTTAACTGTTTTAACAGGTGGTAATTTAGTTGTAGATAACTCGAACTTAACAGCTCAAGGTAATGTTATCCTTGGTGGTGACGGTAACGTAACTTCTGTAAGTATTACCAATAGTTCATCTGTTGTTTCAAATCACGACAACGTAACTTTAACTACAGGTCAAACTGGTACAACTACCAACACTATTACCCTAGAAGGCTCAACGTTAAAAGCTGCTAACAACGTAACCGTATTCCAAAACAACGGTGACCTAACAGTTGAATCATCTAACTTAACTGCAGGGAAAAACGTTGACGTTAACTCAGCTGCAAGCTCGTTATTCTTAAATAACTCAAACGTATCTTCAGGTGATAATACTAACCTAGTTGCTTGTACAACTCTAACGTTAAATACAACTACCGTAAATTCTGGTGCTAACGTTACAGTTATCGCTCCAGATTCAATTGCGTTAAACTCAAGTTTCTTAACTGCTGATAAAGATATCAACATTGGGAATACTTCTACAGCTGAAGTTAATGTTTCTAACACTAACTTAACTTCAACTAACGGTAACGTAAGTGCAAGTGGTTATAACCAAGTAATCGTAACAGATAGTAACGTAGCTTCTGGTTTAGATCTAAACCTAACTACAGCTGCAAACAGCAGTCACACAGATGGCACTGTAACTATCAACGGTACAAGCAATAGCTTCAAAGTTGGTCGTGACTTAAACTTAACTGCGAATACAGTTAACTTAAGCAATGCTCAGTTTGTAGTTACAGGTAACATTGGTGTAGTTGTAACTAATGTAGCGCTTGACAACTCAAGCTTAAACGCAACAGGTAATACTTCAGTAGATGCTACTAACCTGACAGTAACAAGTAAGTCAAACGTAACTGGTGCAAACGTTACTTTAGATGCTACGAATGTAGTTGTAAACTCTTCATCAGTAATCTGCTCAACAGTATCTACTTTAATCGACGGTAGTACAGCTGTAACTATTGACAATGCTACAGTTAACTCAACTGGTAACGTTACAGTTAACTCTCCATCAGTAGTAGTAACTAACAGCGCGCAAGTAAACGGTACTAACACTACGTTAAACGGTACTGCGGTAGTAGTTAACAACTCTGCTTCAGTTAATTCAACAACTGCAACTTTAGTTAACGGTACAAGTGTAACGGTTGATAACGCAACGGTTAACTCAACGGGTAACACTACGTTAAACGGTTCTACAGTTCTTGTAACTAACAATGCTTTAGTAAACGGTGATAACACTACTTTAAACGCTGCTAACGTAATTGTTAATGACTCTGCAACAGTTAACTCAACAACTGCAACTTTACTAAACGCATCTAAAGTTTTAGTAAACAATGCGAATGTTAACTCGTCTGGTAGTACAACGTTAAATGCGTCAGAAGTTACAGTTTCAAATTCAGCGAGTGTTAACGGTAAAGATGTAAGCTTAAACGCTACTCTAGTTACAGTTAATAGCTCAGCAACGGTTAACTCAAGCAACTCAACTGTAGTAAAAGGTCAAACAGTTTTAGTTGACAGTGCAACAGTTAACTCAACTGGTAACACAACAGTAAACGCAACTGCTTTAACCGTACAAAACGGCTCTAAAGTTGCGGGGAACAACGTTAACTTAACTGCGTCTGATATTAACATCGTTAACTCTGCAGTTAACTCAACAGCTTCAACGTTAATTAACGCAAGTAACGACGTTCTTTTAGATAACTCAACAGTTAATGCAAGTACTGGTGCGGTTGACGTAATTGCAGCTGACGAAATTAACGTTACAAACAAATCTAGCGTTAAAGCTGGACAAGATGTTAACTTTACTGCGAGTAAAGTAGGCACGAACAACTCTGAAGTTTCAGGGGCAAATGTTACTTTCTCTGGTAGCTCGAACATTAATACAGTTAACACAAATGTAACAGCAACTGGTGATATCAAGCTAAATTCAACTAGTGCAACAGTTTACAGCTGTGTTTCTAACTTCACTGCAGGTGGTAACTTCAGCGCTAATGGTTCACAAGTTACTCTTGTAAACTCTAAGGTAAATGCAACTGGTGATGCTAATTTAACGGCAACTACCTTTGTGAACGTTAACCAGTCGTCAAATATCTCTGCGAAGAATGTAAACGCGACTGCGCCAATCGTTCGTGTAAACAACTCTACGCTTAACAGCACTGAGAACACAACGTTAACAGCAACTAGAGAGTTACAAGTAACTAACTCGGTTGTTAATGCAACTAAAGAAGTTACGTTAACCAGCCCAACAGTAACTGTTACAGGTAGTAACCTATCTTCAGAAACTGCTAACGTAGTTGTAAACGCAACTACTTCAGCTTGCTTAACTAACTCAAACGTTTCAGCAAGTGGGGTTATTGCGCGTGCAACAACAATTAACGTTACAAACAGTTCATTAAATGCAACTGGTTCTGAGATCTCTTTAGGTAACGCATCAACTGAAACTGTAAATGTTAACGACAGTAAATTAGTTACAACTAATAGTACTACCGGTGATATTAACCTACGCGGTAATGCGAACGTTAACTTATCTAACAGCTCAGTAAATGCTGCGCGTGATGTTAACTTATCAGCACCAACAGGTGAAGTAGACATCTCTAACGCTTCAAGCATTGTTGCTGGTCGTTCAATTAACATTACCGTACCAAACGTTACTATCGAAGGTGGTTCTGTATTAAACGCTGCAACTAGCCTAGTAGTAAATGCAACTACAGGTAACGTAACCGTAAACAATGCTTCATTAGTAAGTAGCAAAGGTGGTACAGTTGATGTTAAAGCTGCAAGTGGTACAGTTAACGCTACAGAGTTAAGCGTATGTACAACTGGCGACGCTAACGTAACTGCAACTGCTGTTAACTTAACCAACAGTAACTTAAGCGCTGCAACGTTAAACTTAAACTCAACAGCTGCTAACCTAAGCTTAAACGGTACTAATGCTACAGCAACAACACAATTAAATGCTGTATCGTCTAAGAGCGTAGTAACAGAAAACTCTAACTTAAGCGCAACTACTCTAGAAGTAAGTGCGGGTGAAGATATTGTTGCAAGCAACAGTAGCTTAACTTCAGCTAATGCTTTAGAGTTACAAGCGGTTAATATTAGCTTAGAGAACACTTCTGTTAACGCAACTGGTACAAGTGCAGATGTTACTTTATGCGCAACTAACAATTTAAGCGTAGCTAACAGTTCGTCAGTAAATGCAACTGGTAATGCTACTTTAACAGGTGCGAATGTAACTCTTGCAACTTCAAGCATTGTAGCTACAGGTGATATCTCAGTAAATGCAACTGCAGGTAACTTATCATTCAACGCTGCTCCTATGACAGCTGGTGGTAACATTACTTTAGTAGCAAGCTCGGATATTGTTAATGCTGGTGGTACAGAAGCGTCACAAGCTTCAGTAAAAGCAGGTAACAACATTAGCGTAACTGCAAAAGGTAATGTAACTTTACCTAATGCACAATTAGAAGCTGGTAACCATGCAACTGTAGTAGCACAAACAGGTAACGTTACTCTAGATAACTCTGGCGTAAGTGGTGCTAATGGCGTAGTTGTTAACGCTTCAAATGGTAACATCTCAGCATCAGGTGGTACATTTAACTCAACTAATGCAGATGTTAACTTCACAGCGTTAAACAACATTAGCTTAGCTAACTCAAACGTAAGTGCATCAGCAGGTACAGTTAACTTTGAAACAACTGCAGCTAACTCTAACTTAGTAGTAGAGAACAGTAACGTAAGTGCTAATAGCGTAAACGTTAATGTACAAAACAACGTAAGCTTAGCTAACTCAAGCGTAACTTCAACGCAAGCTCTTGAGATTGCAGCTAATAACGTAACTGCAAGCAACACAAGCTTAACTTCAACTAATGGTAATGTTGACTTAAATGCAACAAATAACTTAGTAGTTACAGAGAACTCTGCAGTAACAGCAGCAGGTGACGCTAACTTAAAAGCAGCAAACGTAACTCTAGCAACTTCATCAATTACAGCAACTAAAGATATTACAGTTAACGCAACAAGCGGTAACCTATCATTTAATGCTGCACCGATGAATGCGGGTGGTAACATCACTTTAGTAGCGGCTAAAGATATAGTGAATGCTGGTGGTGACAATGCTGAGCAAGCACAAGTTACAGCAGGTAATAACATTACCGTAACTGCTTCAGGTAACGTAAGCTTACCTAATGCTCAATTAAATGCAGGTAACCATGCAACAGTAGTAGCTACTTCAGGTAATATCTCTCTAGATAACTCTGGTGTAAGTGGCACTAATGGCGTAGTGGTAAATGCTTCGAATGGTAACATCTCAGCTTCAGGCGGTGTATTTAGCTCAACAAGCTCTGATGTAAACTTCACAGCATTAAATAACATTAGCCTAGCTAACTCAACTGTAAGCGCAGCGTCAGGTACAGTTAACTTTGTAACAACTGACTCTGACTCTAACTTAGATGTTGAGAACACAACAGTAAGCGCTAATAGCGTAAACGTTGATGTGCAAAACAACGTAAGCTTAGCTAACTCAAGCGTAACTTCAACGCAAGCGTTAGAAATTGCAGCTAAAAACATTGATGTTGACAATACAAGCTTATCTTCAACTTCAAGCAATGTTGACCTAACTGCGTCAAACAACTTAGAAGTTGTAAACAGCTCGGCAATTTCATCACAAGGTGATGCTAACTTAGTAGGGGCAAATGTAACTCTAGCAACTTCATCAGTATCAGCAACAGGTGATATTACAGTTAACGCAACAAGCGGTAATCTATCATTTAACGCTGCACCGATGACTTCAAGCAACGGTAACATTTCATTATCAGCAGCTCAAGATATTGTAAATGCTGGTGGTGAAGATGCTGCTCAAGCGCAAGTTACAGCTGCTAACAACATTACCGTAACTGCAAAAGGTAATGTAACTTTACCTAATGCCCAATTAACTGCGGGTAACCACGCGACAGTGGTGGCTCAGTCTGGTAATGTAAACCTAGACAACTCTGGTGTAAGCGGTGCTAACGGCGTAGTAGTAAATGCAACTAGTGGCAGTATCTCTGCTTCTGGTGGTAAATATGAATCAGATAACAGCAATGTTGAGTTCAATGCACAAGACAGCATTACTCTAGTTGATTCAAACGTAACTGCTACAAATGGTGAAGCAAGCTTTACAGCAACTTCTGATACTTCAACTCTAACTTTAACTAACACGAATGTGTCAGCAAGCACAGTTGACTTAGCAGTAACAGAAGAGATTGATCTAAATAACTCGAACGTAACTTCAACTAATGCGTTAAGCGTAAAAGCTAACAATGTAAACGTTAACGCAACAAGCTTAACTTCAAGCGCTGCCGTTGACTTAGAAGCTACTTCGAAACTAAACGTAACTAATGCAAGTACAGTAAGCGGTACACAAGTAAGCTTAACTGCAAGCGAAGTAGTAGTTAACTCTGCAACTTTAACTTCAACAAGTGAAAACATTGCAGTAGTAGCTTCAACTTCAACAAGCTTAACTGGCTTAACAGCTACAGCTGAACAAAACGTAGTTGTACGTGCACCGACAATTGCAATTAGCTGCAGTACTTTAACTGCTTCGAATGCAGATATTTCAATCGGTGACTTAACTACAGTAACTACAGATGTAACTTCATCTACTTTAGACTCAACTAAAGGTAACGTAAGTTTATCTGGTTCAACTGCAGTAAATACTTCAGGTTCAACTTTACATTCAGGTTTAGATCTGAACTTAAGTTCACCTAACGGTCTTGTTAATATCTCGAATGCGTCTTCATTAACAGCTGACAGATCTATTAACATTACTACGCAAACTATCGAGTTAAATGCAACTGTTGAAGCGCAACAAGATTTAACTCTAGATGCAACTGACATCACAACTGAAAACGCAAGCATTAAAGCACCAAACGTAACGTTAAATGCGACTAACATCAGCTTAGCTGACAGTACAGTTAACGCAACTACTGGTAGCGCAACAATTAATGCAAGCAACAACGTTACTTTAACTGGTAGCGATGTTAAAGCTGCTACAAATGTAAGCGTAACAGGTGCGAATGTAACTGTTGACGGTGGTAACTTAACTGCTGCTCAAGAAATCTCAGTAAATGCAACTACTGGTTCAGCAAACATCTCTAACGCGAACTTAACTGCAAGCGAAGTAGGTGTAACTGCTGAAAAAGATGTGAACCTAGGTAACGGTACAAACTTAACGGCTGAAAATGACGTTACAGTATCTTCAGCTAACGGTTCTGTAAATGCAACTGGTACTAACATCACTTCAACAAGCGGTAACGCAACTGTAACTGCCAAAGAGAATGTAACTTTAGAAAATACAAATATCTCTGGTAGCCAAGGAGTTACGGTTGAAGCAACTAACGGTACAACTACAGTTAACGCTTCAGCATTAACTTCAAGCGATGCTTCAGTAGAAGTTACTGGTAACCAAGGTGTAACTCTAGGTAACGGTACAGTTGTTACTGCTAAAGAAAACGCAACAGTTTCTTCAGCAAATGGTTCAGTAAGTGCAACAGGTACTAACATCACTGCAACAAATGGTTCTGCAACTATTACTGCAGCTGAAGATATTAACTTAGATAACAGTAATATCTCTGGTAACCAAGGTGTAACAGTAGATGCAAACGGTACAGTTAACACAGCTGACACTAACTTAACTTCTACAAATGGTTCTGTTTCAGTAACAGGTGACGAGGGAGTTAACTTAGGTAATGGTACTAACGTAACTGCAGCTGAAGATGTAACATTAGATTCATCTAACGGTTCAGTTAACGCAACTGGTACAAACATCACTGCAACTAACGGTACAGTAGCAATTACTGCAAACGAAGATGTTAACTTAGATAACACTAACGTAAGCGGTAACCAAGGTGTAACAGTTGATGCGAACGGTACAGTTAATACAGCTGACACTAACTTAACTTCATCTAACGGCTCAGTAGCTGTAACAGGTGATGAAGGTGTTAACTTAGGTAACGGTACTAATGTAACTGCAGCTGAAGATGTAACTTTAGATTCAGCTAACGGTTCTGTAAACGTAACTGGTACTAACATCACTGCAGAGAACGGTACAGTTGCTCTAACAGCTGATGAAGATATCAACTTAACTAACGCTAATATCTCTGGTAACCAAGGTGTAACTGTTGACGCAAACGGCACAGTAAACACTGAAGATACAAACTTAACTGCTTCTAACGGTTCTGTTTCAGTATCTGGTGATGAAGGTGTTAACTTAGGTAACGGTACTAACGTAACTGCAGCTGAAGATGTAACATTAGATTCATCTAACGGTTCAGTTAACGCAACTGGTACAAACATCACTGCAACTAACGGTACAGTAGCAATTACTGCAAACGAAGATGTTAACTTAGATAACACTAACGTAAGCGGTAACCAAGGTGTAACAGTTGATGCGAACGGTACAGTTAATACAGCTGACACTAACTTAACTGCTACAAATGGTTCTGTTTCAGTATCAGGTGACGAAGGTGTTAACTTAGGTAACGGTACTAACGTAACAGCAGCTGAAGATGTAACATTAGATTCAGCTAACGGTTCAGTTAACGCAACAGGTACAAACATCACTGCAACTAACGGTACAGTAGCAATTACTGCAAACGAAGATGTTAACTTAGATAACACTAACGTAAGCGGTAACCAAGGTGTTACAGTTGATGCGAACGGTACAGTTAATACAGCTGACACTAACTTAACTTCATCTAACGGCTCAGTAGCTGTAACAGGTGACGAAGGTGTTAACTTAGGTAACGGTACTAACGTAACAGCGGCGGAAGATGTTTCAGTAGATTCAGCTAACGGTTCTGTAAACGTAACAGGTACTAATATCACAGCTGAAAACGGCACAGTTGCTCTAACAGCTGATGAAGATATCAACTTAACTAACGC
>NZ_NRHC01000099.1 GCF_003585885.1 Psittacicella hinzii
ATATTAAAAATTTAGGTTGTTTAATCAGTTGCATAGTAGCGTTATCTATGTACATATGCTCAAGTTGTACTTCAGGGTACTCTTGGCTAACCTGATTAACCACTTCACGCCAAAGCATTGAACTCGCGAGGACATTAGCCTTGTCAATTGAGGTAACTTTACCTTTACGTCCTTTGGCTGCTTGGAAAGCTAGGTGAGCAATACGTTCAATTTCGTAACGATAGTAAACCTCGGTATCAAATGCCATTTCTTGCGCACCTTCACCTTGTCTTCCCTTTGGTTGTCCAAAGTAAATACCACCGGTTAACTCTCTCACTACCAGAAGATCAAAACCTTTTTGGGCTTTTAAAGGAGTGAACTCTTCCAGTCCTTGGTAAAGTTTTGCTGGTCTAAAATTACCAAAGAGGGAAAAGTGTTTACGTAGTGGAAGAAGAGAGGCACGTTCTGGTTGTTGCTCTGGAGGCAGTTTTTCCCATTTAGGTCCACCAACTGAACCAAAGAGAATAGCTTGTGCTTGTTCACAACCAGCAAGAGTTGCTGGTGGTAAAGCTTGTCCATGTTGGTCTATGGCAGCGCCACCAATTGCGTACTCTTGGTATTCAAGCTTAAAGTTAAATTTACGTTCAACAGCTTGTAGGACTTTAAGCGCTTGTTGCATTACTTCTGGACCTATGCCATCTCCGGCAAGAACGGCTACTTTATTATTTTGCATTTTGATTTACCTATTATTTTGGTTGACGACGCATTTGAGAAACTTTTTGGCTACGGAAGATAGCGTTGATAGCGTGGATTAGGGCAAGAGCTGAAGCTTCAATAATGTCAGTTGCTAGACCTACGCCATGGTATTTACGACCTTGGTGTTCAACAACAATATCAACTTGTCCTAGAGCTTTAGTTCCCTCACCTTTGGCACTAATTTTATAATCGTGCATAGTAACTTCAAGGTTAACTAGAGAAAGGATAGCATTGTAAACGGCATCAACAGGACCATTACCACCAGTAGAAGCTGTACTGTGTTTTTCTCCATCTAGTTCAACTTCAACAAAAGCAGTTGCTGGGAAGTCACTAGTTGCATGAGTTGAGAGTTTGGTAAGTTGTAGAGGTTCAGCTTCTTCTTGACGCATGTCAATAAATGCTAGAGCTTCAAGATCATAGTCAAATACTTGACCTTTTTTATCCGCAAGTTTTAGGAAAGCTTGGTAAAGTTTGTCAAGATCATAGTCTTCTTCGCTATAACCCATATCGCTCATTAGCCCTTTTACGGCAGCACGACCAGAACGGGCAGTTAGGTTTAGTTTTTTTTGTTTTAAACCAATACTTTCAGGTGAAAGGATCTCGTAGGTATTTTTGTTTTTAAGCATCCCATCTTGGTGAATCCCTGAAGAGTGAGCAAAGGCATTAGCGCCAACTATGGCTTTGTTTGCTTGGATTGGCATGTTACAAAGTTGACTTACCATTGAACTCACACGGTGAAGCTCTTTGGTGTTAATACGAGTATCAACTCCAAGTAGTTGTTGACGAGTTTTTATCGCCATAACCACTTCTTCAAGAGCGGTATTACCAGCACGTTCACCAATACCGTTAATTGTACATTCAACTTGACGCGCACCTTTGGCAATAGCTGCTAGAGAGTTAGCGGTTGCCATCCCTAGGTCATTGTGACAGTGCACTGAAAGGATAGCTTTGTCAATATTTGGTACGCGGTTCATAACTTGCTCGATAATATTGGCAAACTCAAATGGTAAGGTGTAACCAACTGTATCTGGAATGTTAATAGTACGCGCCCCTGCGTCAATTGCAGCTTCAACAATGCGACAGATGTTATCTATACCCGTACGTCCAGCGTCTTCACAAGAGAACTCAACATCGTCTGTGTAGTTACGTGCATGTTTAACTGCACCAATAGCCATATCCACAACTTGATCAAAAGAGCGTCTTAGTTTTGATTCAACATGAAGAGCAGAAGTAGCGATAAAAGTATGAATACGGTAAGCTTCGGCGTCTTTTAAAGCGTGATAAGCAGCATCAATATCTTTTTCAACTGCACGAGCTAGAGCACAAACTCTGGCGTTTTTTATTTGGCGAGCAATGGTTTGCACTGATTCAAAGTCACCAGCTGAAGAGACTGGGAAACCTACTTCCATAATGTCAACGCCAAGTCTTTCAAGCGCTAGAGCAATCTGTAGTTTCTCTTTAACTGAAAGACTTGCCTTAAGAGATTGTTCTCCGTCGCGGAGAGTTGTGTCAAAAATAATAATATTGCTATCGTTCATTGTGACTCCCATCAAACATAAGTAAATTTTTTAGTAAAGCAAAATGCGAAGAATGCAATAGTTAAAGGAAGAAGAGCCTTTAACTGCTAAAGTGGGAAATTAAATTAGCTCATTTTGTCGCTAGCTAAAGTAGCTAGCTCTAGAATGCTAGCTAGCTAAAGTAGCTAGATAAGTAGCTAGAACTTGTAATTTAATTTCAAATCAAATCAAACAAATCAAACAAGTTAGATTGAAAAAGTTCTTTCAATCTTTAAATCAAGAATGTCCTCTTCTCTTGCTGCAGTAAAAGTAAAAAGCCAAATCAGAGTAAAGTCTGCTAAGAGTAGGACAAATGCCTCGCGTTAACGACAAGACAAAACAAACATAAGTAACGTGGAAGAATTTTGTTGCATAAAAAAGCCCTCGCACATTTGTGCGAGGGCGTCATATGTATCATTCTTCCTAAAATTTTTCCATGACTAAGCGGCATAAATGGTTAATTTGCGAGAGCTAAGTCTAATAATAAAGAAAAAGTTGAAGAAGGCTGATACATATTAGTAATCCTAAAAGTTAAAATCTTTGAATTGTAATTATAAAAAGTTAGTTGGGAAATTAAAAACTTCAAGCAAAAAAGTTAATATTTGAAGTAATTAATTATGAGATTAATTTTATCTTAGCAAGAAAAAAATTAATTTGCAAGGGGGTAATTTTAATTTTTTAGAAAAAAATTTGGGACGTGATCTAGGGGAATGACAAATAAGTTTGTAATTATCGGAGAGTTTTGGGCTAGAGCTCACAGTGCTGTAGAAGAGCTTAAAGTGCACTTAAATAACTAAAAGTAGCAGATATTGTTGCAAAAATTATTTTTAATGCGCTTGTGGGGTTATCTTAAGGGGTTATTTTGTATAGTTATATGGGTTGTGGCATATTTAGCTGGTGGGACAACTCAAAATTATTTCGTTCTTCCCTTTGGATTTGTTTGTGGGGTTATGTTTTGTAGCACATTTTGGGAGCACCCCATGAGTACTTTGGATTTACTAGTGGGGTTATATGTGTAACCTCAAAAACATTTGGGATAACTTCATTGTATTAGCTTGTGGGGTTATCGGCGGTTGCTGTACATTTGAGGGAGAGGTGAAAGAAATTTTTTTCAGATAAGCAAAAAGCTCTGGTTGCAAAAGCACCAGAGCTAAGATCTAATCAAACAGAAATAATTTGGGAGTATAAAACTATAAATTTACAAAACTATTTAAAACTATATTATTTGAATTTGTTTACTAGAGCTTCCATATTTGCACGTGTAACTTCAGCACTTGCGTAAACCACATAGTTACCAATATTAACTTTTTGTGCAATTACTTGTGAAGTACGAGAAGTAATTACCACTGTGTTATTTTGGTAAAGTTTAGCGACTAACACGTTACCGTTCACACTAAGCATTTGGCTGTTAACTACGTTACCACCAGCTTGAGCAATTTCTACCACTGACGGGTAACTATTAGCTAAAGCTAATTGTGGGCTAACAAGCGTAAATGCAAAAAGAGAAGTTAGAAAAAGTTTTAGGTATTTATTCATATGAACCTCTACCATTGGGGATTGTTTGTAGTTGTTGTTTGTAAAAAGTGTGTTGTTTTGGTTTTAAATTCTAATTTAGCTTTACTCTCAGTACTCTACCCTTAGTACTTTACTCTTAGTAAAAAGGAAGTAAAGAGCTGTAGCTTGAAGTGTCGTTTTTTATTCTTACAAGTAAAGAATAGATAAAGGTTAGCTTAAATTAACCTAACATTTTAACTTAAAAAGTTTAATAAATAGGCTCAGCTAACAAAATCCAACCCTTTGTTATTTAAGGAGGAGATCTTAATTAATTTAAAGTTTTTTATCTATACTTCCATAATAACATATTTAGATAAAAATGTAAAATAACCCCTATAAAGCTATAGAGGTTACAAAACTTCAAATCAAATTAGAAAGATCGTGATCCTTCCATTTTGCTGTTTACTAAATAACGCTGATGGTACACTACTTGCTGGCATATACCAATTTGGTAAACAGCAAAATGCAAGAATCATGGTCATGGTGAGTGGTTGTAAGCTTATGGTAGCTTTGACTTTGACCTCTAGATGTTATTTTGACCTCTAGTCTTGTGATTGGTTGCTTCAAAAGATTGGTTAATTCAAAATAGAAAGACTAGCTAACTTAAAGAAAAAAGATTGGTTAGTTAAAACGATTAATTAGCTAAGCAAGACGGCTAAGCAAGACGGCTAAGCAAGACGTCTAAGCAAAACGTCTAAGCAAAACGTCTAAGCAAAAATTAGCTAATAAAAAAGTAGTAGGTGGATACCTACTACTTGCCTGTACTATTTTGTATGAAAAAAGTAATCTTAAGATTGCTTTTATCACTCTCTTTTTCTTTAATTTATATCAATGTATGAAACAAGATTTAATAACTATACTGGCAGATAGTAGTTAGTATTAAATTCTTGCTAATAGTTAGTTCATCTGTTTGCTTGCAGAACTAAGCATTAGCAAAAATTTAATAGGATTTGCAAGACAACAATGGTTTAACAAAACAGCGGTTTAACAAAAGGGATTAAGAGATAGTTAAACACAATGGAGATATTGTTGCATTTGCGAGATTGCTTAAGTATCAAGTGCAGAGATATAAATTATTCTGGTTGTTCTGATAATATCGTTGTTTAATTACTGTTTAACTACAGTTGTTTAACATTACAGTTGTTAATTACTGTTGTTTGACAAAAACCTAGAATAATAGTGAGAGTAAAGCAAAAAGTAAAAAAGCTTGGGTAAAGTGCCAATGGCAAATTCCCCCCTTACCCAAGCTTAACGATTTTGAGCTATGAGATTAATTTAAGATAATGTATAAAAAAGATAATGTTATGCGTTATTGATTATTAGCGAGTCAAAGAGCGACTATTAGTTTACCCTAAAGTCGTTATGACGTTCTAAACCAGTTTGGTTAAATAAAGCCTGGTTTACTTGTCTACGAACTTGTGAGCTGTAGACTTGACCATCAATGTCTAACTTAGATAAAATTTCGTTAATTTGTTTCGCAGTTAAGTCAATTGAGGTATAAACAGAAACACCGTTCACTTGATAGAAAGTAACAGGGTTTGCGTTTTCGTTAGTGGTAATGTATACAGAAGATACTTTACCAGATTCACCGAAAGAGTTACCAGTAATTACTGCATCTCCCTCGTTGATAGTAGCAGTTTTGATAGCAGGTTTAACAAATTTGTTATTCACTACTACCGGAGCACGATCACTTGATGTTGCGTCAACATTAGCTGCGTATGCAGAACCCATAAATAATGAAGTTGAAAGAACTAATGCTGTTAATAAAGATTTGATTGAAGTTTTCATAAAAGTTTCCTAATATGTTGTTTTTAGTGTTGTTTAATTGTGTTATTTAGTAAATTGTTGTTTTTGTTCGTGTTTAAGTGTATGACTTACTAAAGCAAGTTATTAGTTAGATCCAACTCTATTTCTAATCTGAACTAAAGTTAAGATCCTAACTAAAAACTTAGTAAGTTAGAATGCTTATGTTGTTTATTAGTTGTTGTTTAAAAAGTTGTTTTTCTTTTTTGTTTACAGTGTCATTATAGGGGGTGAAAATATTTTTGTAAATAGATAAGTGAGTATTTACTCATTTTAATTTTTATGTAATTTTTACAAAAAGTGAGTTTTTTCCCAGAACTGCCTAAAAACTTAAAGGATTTTGCAGATAATAAATAATTGCAATTCCCGCACATTAGTGTGCGGGAATTAGCTTATTTAAGTGATTAATTACTCATTTATTTTTTAATTTAATTGGTTTTTTTATTAAATTAAAAGTGATTTAAGAGTAATTTTAGAGTTAGTTAAGAGTGAATTAAAACCAAATTAATTGCTGATTTAAAAATTTAAGAGGTGAGTTAAAAATGATTGTTGTTAGCTGTATTTTGTTAGCTGTACTTAAGGGGGGATTTAAGAAAGAACAATAAACAAAGGCTTCTCTACCAAGAAGAGAAGCCTTTAGAAATCAAAGGAAGATAGATAAAAAGTTATACTCTTGTATCTACCAATTATGAAAAGGGGCGAAAATAAATAAAAACCCCAAGTTTTTATTCACTTGTTATTGGAGACTTCTGGCTAACCATAATTTGGCGCTTAAGGTAGCTCAGAAGAAAGTACCTAGAATATCTTATTTCTTAGGGGTCAAAATACTCTAGGCTTTAATAAGGTATAACAATTACTTCACACTGTTGTCAGGAAATTTTGGAAAATAATTAAAGTAAATTTGCACTCTATTTATGATTAGTATGAGCTGACAACAGAGTAAAGTAATTGTTATTTTGAATTTTATGCCGCAGTTAAGTATGAAGATGGTTTAGGTTAGCTTATTTAGTCTAGCTTCTTTATAATCTAGCTTTTAGCTAGCTTCTTTAGTATAGCTAGTCTAGACAGGCTAGATTGCAGTGTAGGCTTTGCGCAACAGCAAAGCAAGGCAATTGCCTATATCATCTACATAGTTAACTCGCCAAAGTAGCGTCCATTTCTTTAACACTGTTGTTAAAGTTGCCTCTAACAACAGAGTTAAAGAAATGTATTTAAAGAATTTCTAATAGTTCAGTTCTTTGAAAGAAATGAATATATTGGATTACATTGATATAAAAAAGAGAAATACTATTAAGGATAAGGTTTGTTACTTAAGTTACTTTTTTGAGAATATAAAATTTACTACCGGATCTTTTTGGAGGAGTATAAGAATCCGGTAGTAAAAGTTATTACATAGCGTACATTGTATTTGCATACTATGCACACTTCTACCCTATATAGTACTGTATACCAAGAAGAAGTAAAAATATTAGGGGTTTTTATTTCCTCTTGATACATAAATAATTATATAATTTTTTTATATTATAAGTAAATATTTGTAAATTTACCGTTTATCAACTTAAACTATTGAAAATTAAATCTTTTAGATAAAAATAGCACTTTTCGCTTTGTGAAAAAATAAAAATTTATTATAAAAAGTTGTCAAATGACCACTTTTTTGCTCAAAAAATAATATTTTTTTGACAGAAAATGGTAATTCACACACTAGAATTATGTGAATTTTGGAAAAAGAGAGCAATTTTTGCTGTGGAAAGACAAATAAATAGGGATTCCCGAAATTGATCATTTTCTCCTAAATAAATTACTAAATAACATTAGGTTACGTCGATTTCTAGCAGGGCAGACTGCCCTTCT